>MGST01000048.1:35861-61489 GCA_001798605.1 Deltaproteobacteria bacterium RIFOXYA12_FULL_58_15
GGGTCTGCTGCGAGCCTCTCTCCAAGCCCCCATTGGACGCAGAGCATCTGCCGCCGGGGAAACGTGTTGTCCACAGTGCTGAGCTCGCATACGCTCGTGCACGTTGCACACTGGTAGCACCTAGTTGCCGTCTCCCCCCCACGGCTGAAGATCTCTTTTCGTAGGTCCGAAGATGGGACCAATGCATTGCTCGAGGCCATCCCTGCCGTCCTCCGTTAGAAACCCTTGAAGGGGTTCGCACCCACGTCATCAATGGTCGACGCGAACGACTCGAAGATCTCAGGTATCTTCTCGAAATCGTTGCGTCCGATCTCATGAATCTGTACGCGCTCTGGCTCGAGGGACAGCCGTTGGAGGGTCTCTTGGACATTGGTCATGCGCGTGTTGCACAACTCAGAGCCACGGATGTAGTGGCACTGATAGTCATCACCATGCTTGCAGCCAATCATCAAGACACCATCGAGACCGCTGGAGAGCGAATCGGCGATCCACACCGTGTTGATGGCACCAAGGCAACGTACGGGAATCACACGAATCCAAGGATTCCACTTGAAGCCGCGCGCTGCAGCCTCATCCAACGCGGGCATTGCGTCGTTCTCGCACAAGAAGGCGATCATCCGCGGTTTCTCTTCGTCCTCCTCCGGGATCTCCATCGCCTTGATTGCCGAAGCGATTCCATCCACCGAGTAATCGGGGAATGAGATGATCCGCTCTGGGCAAGACCCGAGGCAAATGCCACAGCGACGGCAACGCAACTTGTTGTACTCAGGCGTGCCCTTGACGTCTTCGTTAAGGGTTCCGAACGGACACTCTTCTGTGCAACGCTTGCATTGGGTGCAACGCTGCAAAAAGAACTCGGCCACGCCGATGTCGCCAGCGCGTGGATGCACAGCCTCGCCGCGCTGGGCCATGTTCGTCACTTGAACCGCTTTCATGGCAGCCCCGTAGCCGTCTTCAATGGCCTGGGCTGGATCCATGGGCGCGTGCACCGCACCGGCTGAATAGATACCGGTTCGCCGTGTCTCATAGGGGAAACAGATGTAGTGCGAATCGGGAAACCCGTACTTGAGGACCGGCATATCCGGGCCTTGGCGATAGGTAAGATTGAGGATCTCAGTGCCTTCGTGCTCACTGAATTGGTCGAGAATTTCTTGTGCCGCCTTGACCTGAGATTCCGACTCGTTGGCCGCAATGCGTTTCTTCGAATCGACAACCTTGCGAATCGACTCACCATCGGCCGAGTTCGGACAGGTACCGACAGCCAACACCACGATGTCAGCCTCCAGCACCAGGTCATCGCCGAGAAGGCTTTCCTTGATCCCCACCGTGAGCTTGCCGCCCAGAGTGGTTACCTTATCGACAATGCCACGGGTGAATAGCGAGTTGGGTTGCTCTTGCACTCCCTTATAGAAGTGTTCGAGCTGCCCGGGGGCACGCAAGTCCCGATAGACCACAGCGCACTCGACTTCGGGATTCTTCTGGTGAATCGTCGCGACCTGTCGCAACGTCGCCGCACAACACTCCGAAGAACAATAGGGCAAATGATTCTCGTCGCGAGAACCCGCACACTGGACAAACAGCACGCGACCCGGCTTTTTGCCATTCGAGGGTCGGGCCAACTTGCCCTGCATCAGCTGCGCTTCGAGCTCTTGGGTCGTCACCACGTCGGGGGACTGACCATAACCGAGGTGACCGAGCTTGGTCGCATCGTAGGGCCTGCCACCCGTTGCTTGAACGATGGAGCCAACCTTGAACTTCTCGCCGTTTTTCAGCTCAACCGCAAATTGCCCCGGTTGGCCATCGATTCTCTTGGTGGTTGTGCCGGTGTAGATCTTGATATTGCTGTCGTTTTGAACTTCTCGAACAGCGGCGGCAATGGGATTGTCGTGAATTCGGTCATAGGGTGGCACTTCCGGTACCGCCGCCTTGACACCATTGAGATATCCCCCAAGCACGTCAGCCTTCTCGATGAGAACGACTGGATTGCCCAAACCGGATGCTGCCTTGGCAGCGGTCAGGCCCGCGAGGCCTCCACCAACCACCAACACCGTCGTGTCAACTTCTTCGGTGAGCCTAACTGGCAGAGTCATCTTCGAGCACTTGGCCACGCCCATGCGCACCAAGTCCTCGCCGAGCATCTGTGTGTCCTCTTCCCCATGGGGGTGAGTCCACGCCACCTGCTCGCGCAAGCTGATCCGCTCCACCGAAATCTTGCTCAGATCAAACTTGAAGGTGTCGACCATGTATCGGTTGGAGCACGCGGCCAAAGCGACACCGTCGACATCACCACTCTCAATCGCTTTGTTGATCAGAGCGACGCCCTCTTCGGAGCAAAGACACTCGTGCTTCTCAAACGACACCGAGCCGTGCTCGCTGCCAGCCGCTTCCAGCTTGTCAACGTCAATGGCTTTGCCAATATCACAACCCGTGCAAACAAATAGGCCTACCTTGCCCATCACGCACTCCTTCCTACAGCAGCCGATGCAATGATGGCCTTGGCGGCGGCACCGGTGGCGTCTCGCACCGAAGCAGCAACATCCTCTGGGCGGCGTGCGACACCGGCCGCGAAGAGCCCTTTCTGCACATCGTCGACAACGAAACCATCGCCATCAACACTCAAATCAAAACCAATGCCATCGGTGACGTTGGGCTGCATTCCGGTGGCCAGAACCACCAGGTCCGCGTCTTCTTCCAGCAACTTGTTGTTCTCCACGTCCTCGACGCGAAGCTTCAAGGCACCGCCCACCTTCTCGATTTTGCCCACCTTGCCCTTGACGAGCTTGACGCCATCCATCCCAGCAACTCGGGTCAACATGTCCTCGTTGCGCCCAGGGGTGCGACGGTCAATGTAATAGATGGTAACTTCTGACTCGGGGATCTGCTCACGCACATAAATCGCTTGTTTGAGCGATGCGAGGCAACAAACCGCCGAACAATAGGGCAGATGATTGTGGTCACGAGACCCGGCACACTGGACAAATGCGACCTTCTTCGGCGCTTCCTTGTTTGACGGCCGTAGAATCTTGCCTGCGGTGGGACCCGCGGACGCAGCCATGCGCTCGAGCTCGACGTTGGAAACAACGTCCTCGAGAACATCGCCACCGAGCTCGACAAGATTCTTCTTCGGATATGGCTTCCACCCAGTCGCGACGACCATGGAACCGACCTGGAAAGTTTCTTCGGTCTCTTTGGCGTCGAGATCGATGGCCTTGAAAGCACAAGCCTCAACACATTTTTTGCAGCCACTCGGACATGCTTTGCGATCGAGGGTGTACAGTCGTGGCCACGCGTCTGCGTGTGGCATCCGCACAGCCGGAACCTCAGCCAGGTCCATATTGAACGAGTCTTTGACCTTCGCAGGGCAAACCTTTGAGCATTCGCCGCAAGCCGTGCAGCTCGCCTTGACATACTCCGGCGCCTTTTTAACCGTGACCTTCCAACCCGAGCCCACAGACTCGGCTTTGGCAACGGTGGCATTCACGAGAACGCGAAGGCGCGGGTTCTTTTCCATACGACGGGTATTGATTTCCATCCCACAGCTGGGAGGGCACATCTTGGGGAAGTAGTTGTGATTGCGAAGAACGCGGCCGCCCACTGACGGCTCCCGCTCCACCAAGATGACTTCACGGCCGGCCTCTGCTGCTTCGAGCGAAGTGGTGATGCCAGCAATACCCGCCCCGATCACCATCAAGGGCTGGTTCGAGGAGCTCATTTCTTCCTCCGGGATTTGGGTGCGTCTTCTCGCACCTTGATAATAGGTTCCTGAAACAAAGAATATCGCAGCCAACGTGAACCGAACTTCAACAGCTCAACATCGTCGGTGCGCAATTTCTCAACAAGTTCCTCTTCGATGTCGAAACGTTCGAGAAAGGAGCTATTGAATATAAATCGTTTAAATGTATCGAGGTCATAGGAGCACATGAAGAACATTTCCATGCCCGAGGGGTTCAGGTGGCGAATGCCGCCGATGAACCATGGATGGCTATGGATTTCGCGGTGACATTTTTCGAGGTCCTCGTGCTCTACCACGCCTTGGTCGCGGCGCCATTTTTCGACCGTCCACTTCGTCGCCGCGCCATGCCCCTTGCAGAAGTCGTCTTCTAGTAAGAAGTAGATTGGTTCCGGTTCTTCGTCTCCAGCGCGAGCTGGCGGTACCGCCATAGCTATCGGGTACATGCGGCAGGCCCAAGGTCGGTCTTCGTAGACTCCGCAGCCTTTGTCGGTCAAAAATGGGCAAGCCTTCTCCTCTGTCTTGCTCATCTTCATCATCAGCACCGGTAGCTGCAGCTCTTTGGTTATCGGCTTGAGCGTGTGCTGTCCGATAAACTCCGTGGTCGACATCTTCAAACGTCGCGAAAGCCTCAACACGTCCACGGGCGTGAGGATAATGTTCACATCATGGCAACAGGTATTGAAACACGGCAGACCCGCGTGACAACCAAAGCTAAGCTCATCTTCGGCTTTCAGTTGCCGTTTGCCTGCGAAGGGTGCGGGTATCGCGCTCTCCTTCTTCGACCCGGCTCCCATCATGTGATCATTGGTCGTCACGTATCTCTCCGATTCGCCCCCTATTGGTGTTACCTGTTTTTCTTGCTGGTCTTCCTCGGTCCGCCGGTCTTCTTCGTCCCAGCTTTCCTCCCGACCAACTTCTTCTTGCTGGCCTTCCCCGCTCCAGCAGTCTTCTTCTTGCCAGCCTTCTTGGTGGTCTTCTTCTTGCCAGCTTTCTTGGTGGTCTTCTTCTTGCCAGCTTTCTTGGTGGTCTTCTTCGTGCCAGCTTTCTTCTTGCCAGTCCTCCCCGCTCCAGCAGTGGTCACATCAGCGGCCTTCACTGCGGTGGTCATCACCACCTCGTCTTCAGCATGCAGATCGACAATGCGATCGCGCAGTGCTGCGGCGGACCAAACGGGCAGCGGACTCGACACGCCGCTCTTGGGCTCGACACGGTAGCGGTAAGAGGCCTTTGCCTCATACTGTTCCATCATCCAGTCCCACCCCTCAACGAAATAGGTGCACTCGTCGTTGAAACAAGCCCAGTGGACCTTACGGTCGTAATTGGTTTCGTCAGGGAGTCGAACTCCCTGCAGATGGGCACCGCAGTGTGGACACGTCGCGGTGGAAGCAGGAAGTGACATCTTAATGGAACCTTGAAATCGTTGTCCCAAATTGATTCTGGGACCGTCAACCTCGTTGAGCCAGAAAAAACCTGACCCCTACGAGTAATTGGCCCCAGACACGACAAGCGCATCTGGGGCCCCTTACATTACGTCAGCCAATCAAACGGTTCTCACTTGGAGATCCGAACGATCGGAACCTTCTTCATTTCCCACTCACCACTCTTGGGATCCATCTTGCAGTTCACGAACACTTCCCAATCTTTGTCCATCTTGGGCTTGTCGGAACGGAAGTAGTAACCCGGCCACCGTGTCTCTTGGCGGAAGAGGATAGTGCGAACGTGGGCTTCAGCTTGGTACATGCGATGGGTATTCTCCCAAGCGCGCATCAAGTCGTGAAGATCCTTGGCACCCAACTTCGCCGAGTCTTCCTTCAACATGGCCAACAACTCGAGGGCACGCTTGAGGTTTCTCTCGGAGGTGGTGAACTGAGCAGTCACGCCGCCAGCATACTCGTCCATGATCTTCTGCATACGCATACGGAACATGTTCGGCATGATGTAGCCGGGGTTGACGTCTGCTTGTGTCGACAGCCCCTGATTGTCCGCATAGGTCTTCAGCGGCCGGATAACGAGGTCCTTGAGGGCCTGGATTGCGGCTGCATCATACTTGGCCTTTGCAGGCTTCTCATTGACGATGTAACGAATCGCACTCTTGGCAGCAATGCGACCCTCTGCATGGGAGCCCGAGGAGAACTTGTGCGAAGAGGCGCCCGAGGCGTCGCCAGCGCAGAACAAGCCCTTGGCCGTAGACATATTCTCATAGCCCCAGAAGTATTCCTTCGGAGCGAGATCTTTGGGACCCGAAACCCAGGCACCAGATGCACCAGAGTGCGAACCGATGAAATATGGCTCGGCGGCTGCGATTTCAGAGGCTTTCTTCTCGGGCTCGGTGTCCGTCGCGGCCCAGAGGATGGCTTGGGAGATCGTCATGTCGAGGAAGTCTTCCCACGCCTCGTTCTCGAGCTCCTTCATCTTCTTCTTGTAGGCCTTCTCGTCCGTCGTTTCCTTGGCGATCGCCTGAATCGCTTCCTCGGTGCGCATGTAGATGGGGCCCTTGCCCTCCATGACGTCGAGCATCATGAGCCAGTTACGCAGGTTGGCCGGGACCGGCTTAACCTTGCCGTAGGGGGCCCACTTCTCGAGCTCAGAAGCGCGGGTCTGCATGTAGTTCTCGTCCAACGCGTTTGTCGCGCGGGCCTTGAACAGCAGGAACCATGCACCGACTGGGCCGTACGCATCTTTGAAGCGGACGGGAATGAAACGAACTTCCTGGCAGGTCAGCTCAGCGCCGGCTTGCAAGGTGAAGTAAGTCGAGGCACCGGAGTTGAACGGTGGGTACCAGGCGCGGCCAGCGCCTTCACCGGAAGATCGGGGCTTGAACACGCCAACGGCGCCGCCCATTGCGCAAAGCACTGCGCGGGCTTTGAATACGTAGAACTTGTTCTCGCGAACGGAGAAGCCAACGGCTCCCACGCAGCGATCGCCGTCCATCAGAGGCTCGGTGATGAACACACGCTCATAGATATTGTCTTTGCCGAGGGCGTTCTTGGCTGCCTCAGCAACGATGATCTTGTAGGACTCACCGTTGATCATGAGCTGCCAACGACCTTCATGCACGTAGCCGCCGTCCTTGTCTTTCCAGATCGGCAGGCCCCACTTCTCATAGAGATGGACAGTGGAGTCCACGTGACGGGCGATGCTAGCCACGAGGTCTTCACGGGTAACGCCCATGAGGTCGTTACGCACGTAGTCCAAGTAATCCTGCATGGTGTTTTGGCCATCTTTGAGGCCAACGTACTGGTTGATGGCGGAAAGGCCCATGGCCACCGCGCCTGAGCGGTCCATCGCCGCTTTGTCGACCAGCGTCACTTTGAGGTTGTTCTTCTTGGCCCAGTGAGCGGCTTCGACAGCAGCGCCGCACGCTGCCATACCACCACCACAAATCAAAAGGTCAGTCTCGACTTCTACGGTTGTAAAGTCGGCCATGTCATATCCTCCTGAAGATGCAAGCTCTTCGTGCTCACATTCTTGTTCCTAAGTTGGGTTTACTTGCTCCACACGCTGTCCATACCGAGACTTTGCGGCTCTGTGTAAAGAGTCGGCCCGTCGAGATCGGGATTGGTATCCCAACCGCCGTTCGGTACAGCCTTGCCTTCCGGCGTGGTCCGAATCGGGAACTTGAAGCGTTTGACCATGCCACCACGGAACTTGACGGTCCACATGATGTTGTCGGTGGAGCGCATTGGCACGCAGGACGCGCCCATGGGCACGAAGTCTGCGTAACCGCGGACGTCCATGGCCTGTTGGGGGCAGATCTTGACACAGCACATGCATTCCCAGCATTGATCCGGCTCTTGATTGTAAGCCTTCATCTTGTCCTTATCGAGGACCATAAGATTGTTGGGGCAAATGTACTGACAAGCTGTCTTGTCCTGGGCTTTGCACCCGTCACATTTTTCCGGGTTCACGAAACTCGGCATTCGCTACCTCCTGGCCGAACAGGCCAATAACAGTGAGTGGGGTTCTACTTTTATGATGACGACTCGCCTTGAGACGCTACACATGCTGATCGAACACCTTTTCCCGATAATTCGGATCAGCCACGTACCTGCGTACGGGGTGCGAGTCAAAGCGAATGTTTTGATGTTAGCGATAAAAGGGATTGATAAGGATGCGTGAGATGGATCAGATCCCCTCGGGCTCGGTGCATGCCCGCCACTGACAGGCGTGACTGTGCAATTCGTCAATAAACGCCGATACAGCCCGACTGGTGCCCAAATTCTTCCAGGTGACTAAATGGATTTTTCGTGTCAACGGTGGATCTACTTCGCTACGTGAGAGGTGCCCGTGTTGTTCACCGTCACAGCCGATGTCGGGACTGGTCACCATGTCAGGAAGGAAGGCCACACCGAGATCAACCTCGACCATTTTTTTGACGGTCTCGACGTTGTCAGTGGTGACCACAGGATCCACGCTCACTCCCAGTTTGGCCAGATACTTGCGAATCAAGGCTCCCGTGGGCGTCTCGGCGGAGAGGGCAACAAACTGCGAACCCTTGAGCTCGACTGGCCTTACGGTGACGCGGCCAAAAAACGGATGCGATCGTCCGCACACCAGAGAGACTTTTTCAGTAATCAATACATCCTGTTGCAGACGACGATCGGGACGGGGATCGGCGACGATCGCCAAGTCGAGCTCGTTTGCAAGAAGGGCTTCCAAGATGTCATTGGAATCCCGGTACAAGACCTTGGGCCGAGTGTCCGGATACTTGGCCCGCATCGTCCACAGAACGGGTGGCAGAAAATAGATGCCAATGCTGTTGACTGTCCCTATGCGGATCTCGCCGGCGACACCTTCTGATAGTTCCTGAACTGCCCGCTCGGCCTTGCGCACCGCCTCCATCACCTCTTGCACACGCAGAAAAAGCACCCGGCCCGCCTCCGTCGGGCTCACGCCTCCTGGACGGCGGTGAAACAACGACGTCCCCAACTCCTGCTCGAGCTGCTTGACTTGGTATGAGAGCGCCGGCTGGGTTATATGCAGACGGGTGGTCGCGCGCTTGAACCCGCCCTCTTCGACCACTACTTGGAAACAACGAAGTTGATGGATTTCCAACAGATTCCTCCGACATCATCGGTCGTTGCCTAGAAGGGCACCGCCCGAGCGCCCTCCATAGACCCCGCAAACCAATAAATCAACGGCCCTCGATAGCCCAAGTCATCGACTAGCGACCGGAAATGACCGCCGCCACTACCTCCTCGACAGACACAGAGGGATCGAGCTCGTTCACCCGCGGCCACCCCAACGCGCGAGCGCGTTGTGCAGATTCTGGACTCATGCACCAGGCAATGACTTCCCGGCCCCAGGTCGGCATGTCGCGCTCTTCGTCGAGGGCGTCGGCCTCATCGGCGTTCTTGAGGATCCAACCAGTCAAGGGTAGTGCCCCCATGACCACCCGTCCGGCCGGAGTAATCGGATTGGGGGAATCAATAAGCTCAACTCCCGCAAGCTCCAGAGCTTCACCCAGCTCACCGCCCGGTGAGAAGATGCCAATGCGCTCGCCAAACAGAGGTCGCTCGGAAAACCAAGCGAGACTGTCTGCGTAGCGCACCGTGCGCCCTATGACAAAGAGTGCGGGTGGGTGGATCTCTGCCTCTTTCACCCTGTCCGGCAAATCGGAAATCGTCCCTCTGACAGAGCGCTGCGCCGATGTGGTGCCCCGCTCGATCACCGTCGCGGGCGTAGTCGGATCCATGCCAGCGGCGAGAAGCTGATGAGCCACCTCGGAAAGACTCGCAACCCCCATGTATCCAAGAATCGTCACAGCGGGATCTGACGCGAGCATATCCCAACGCACCTGCGGACCCTTGCTCTTGATCGTTTCGTGCGCCGTGACCATCGTCACGCGTACCGCCTCACGACGTTGGGTCACGGGAATGCCGGCGTAGGCTGGCACCGCAACGCCGGCCGTGACCCCCGGAACGACTTCAAAGGGCACGCGAGCTTCGACCAGCGCCTCAGCCTCTTCGCCGCCCCGACCGAACACGTAGGGATCGCCACCCTTGAGTCGCGCAACCCTCTTGCCTTCACGGCCAAGCCGCACCAGGAGCGCGTTGATTTCCTCCTGCGGCATGGGATGGTGCCCGGCCTCTTTGCCGACGCTGTGGAGCTCGACATGGGCAGGCAGATCACACGGCAAGCAGGTCAACGCCAATCGGTCGTAGACAACCACGTCGGCCCGCAGCATGCGTTGGCGGCCACGCAAGGTCAGCAGCCCTGGGTCACCAGGGCCACCACCTATCAACGAGACAAAACCAACGCCGTCATCTTGCGCGCGGGGCTGGTCGTGGACAACATGCGGTCGAGACGTCACGCCAGTCTTGGGGGCTCCAAGCCAGCTCTCTTCTTCCTCGGGGCTCGGCACCCTGGCGCGAATCGCTTCGGTGTCCACGGTGTTGGCGAAAAATTTGTCGTAGCGTTTTTCCTGCTCGGCCCGGGGCAAAGCCATATCCCGCACGGCCACGCGAAAACGCGCCGCAGCCTCCATCCACTCGGCCCACTCGAGGCCAAAGCGTCGTTCCAAGAACCGGCGCAATCGCCGCACAACGAAAGGTGCCTCACCTGCCGATGCCACCGCGAGCTGGAAAGTTCCGCGGCGCACCCGTGCAGGCAGATGGAAAGTACACAGCTCGGGATCGTCGGCGACATTGACCCAGACGTTCTCCCCCTTGGCGTCATTGAAAACCAGCCGATTGACCTCACGGTCGTCGGTGGCGGCAAACACCAGAGAATAATCTATGGCCTCCGGCGAGCGATAACCCCGCACAGACAACTCGATCGTGCCCGCCGCGGCGAGCTCGACCAGTCCGCGAATCGGCTCCGGTGCGACCACCGTCACTACCGCCCCATCAGAGAGCAAACCTTCGACCTTGCGCAACGCGACGCCTCCCCCCCCCACCACCAGGGTGCGTTGCCCTTCCACGTGAAGCATGACTGGATACATGGCCGTGCCATTACGTTCTCAGACGGAGAATGGCAAGGGTTGCAATTCGATTGCCTTATATTCCTATGTCCTTCAAGACATGGGAGCTATCAGCCACAGGTTAGCTCACTCAATTGCTTGACCCGTACAGGCGACGCTTCAAGTTCAGCAACATCTCTGTTCGATGGCGAAGAGACGAAGTCGGCTTGAGCTCCAAGAGCCGCGACAGATACTCGGCAGAAATGCGACCATCTCCCGTCGCACGATCGCTGGCAATCGCCGCATCGAACAAAGCTTCGTGAATTCCTGCATCGGCAAACTCTTTGGTCGCCGCCAACAGAGCACTGGGGTTGGAGACATTTTGCGCCAAACGAATATTGAACCGTGACGGTGGTGGGAGCTCGTCTACGTATTGAATCGAGGCAGCCCTTTTGCCTGCTTCTCGGAAATTGCCACGTTCAAAGGCGTGAGCCAGAAGGGAGAGATGGGCACGATCACGAATTTGACCAACAGCGTGGTTGTTACCAACCGAGCTTAGCTGGTTGAGAGTCTTTTGCGGAGCACCTTCCGCAAGGTCTGCTATGGCGAGCAACACCGTGTCGATATCGGATCTGCCGCCTTTGACACCGCCTTTGACACCATCCTCTTTGAGCGCTTTGCGGAAATCATCGAAGACCTGCCTATTGGCAGTTGATATCGTGCGTGCGGATTGGCTGACAGGATCGATTCTTCTCAACCAACGAATGAAACGCTTCGGCAGCTCGGCAAGCTGTTCTTCACCAACCAAAGCGCTCGCCTCTTCGAAGCGTTTTTCCTGGATGGCTTTTTTCGCCACGAGCGCGAGTGCCTGACCCCGCCACTCATTCATCGGCACGTCTCCACCCTTTGTTTTGACGTTCAGTACTTCCAAAGCCCGAGTGGGTTCGCCCATGCCGAGGAGAGCCGCTCCGGTCAAGAGCTGCATTGATGGGCTTTTCTTCGCTTCATATAGATCACCGGCCAACTTTGCAGCGTCCGCAAACTTGCCGGCTCGGTAGGCAATCCATGACTCGACGCCCGAACGAGCCGCGCCAGGGGATACTCCTTTTGCCTTCTCCAATGCTTGCGCTGTTTGTCCGGCCGCAGCTAGGACGGCGGCATGTGCTGTACGTACACTCTCATCCTCGGGAGCGATCACGGCGGCTCTCACCAGCAAGGTGTCCGCTTCATTCAGGTTGTTTTGTCGTGCTTTTTCGCGAGCCTGATCGAGTAATGATGACACGAGTTCTTTGTTGACTGATGCATCACCGCTGGAAGCATTCGTCTGCAAAAGGTCGATCGCCTCCGAAACCTTGTCGAGATTCCGCAAAGCACGAGCAACCCTGACCACGTACGGGAGTGCCTGGGGGCGTGCGGTCAACGCCTGTTGATATCGTGAGAGCGCCTCTTTCGCTGAACCCGTTGAAAGGAGGACATCACCCATGACTGCAGCGATCCGATCATCCACTGTGAGTCCTTCCGGGAGACCCTTTACATATGCAAGTGCTTGCCCGAACTGTCCGAGTGCAAGTCTTGCAAGCATGTACTCAACTCGAGCCTCCACACCACCATCTGTCGAGAACGGCAAGAGAAGAGAGGGACTCGCTCGGTCGAGGGCTCGAAGAACACGCGAAGCTTCCAGAGCTGGAATCGGGTCCTTGGGTGCCACTTTGACAGCCTCGAGAAAACGTGATTGCGCTGCCTCCAATAGGCCTGCTCCTTTTGCGGCCCTCCCCAAACCAAGGAGAGCATCAACCCGATCTGGTTCACGCAAGAGAGCACGGTCGTACGCCTCGATCGCCTCCCCAAACTGACTATTGGCCAGGTTCAATTGACCAACCTTCACAGCCAAGAGCACGTCATCTGATTTGAGACGTGAGGCGCGGTTGAGATACTCACCGGCGCAATTCAAGTCACCTAGGCGCAAGCATGTATCGCCTAGCGCTGCATTCGCCTCGAACTGCTCGCTGCGATCTCTTACAACGAAACGAAGATGCGTGACCGCCTCGGCGAACTGACCTTGCTGGTAGTAATGGGCACCGAGGAGCTCATGTGCATCCACGTCGGTAGGCCTCTCATCTACAACCGCTAGGAGATAGGGTAGAGCTCGATCGATCATACCGCGTTTGTAGAAGAGTCGGCCGACCACGAGATTCAAATCGGCCGTTGCACCCATCCTCTCAATGGCCATAAGAGAGAACGAAAGGGCTCGATCACTGAGACCGAGATCTTCATATTTCGAGATTATTTCGAGAAGGTCATTCCCGGGGGTGTCCGCCGACCGTGCGCACTTGTCGAGCTCGACAACAAGGCGAAGTTTCAAATGGTGCAGCCATTGAGTTGGGGTGTTCTCTGTCTTGTCGAGAATGGCGATGCGTTCTTCGATGGTTTTGACTCCCTCAACGCATGCGCCCCATGTGCCACTCACTGCACCAAAGCGATCGCCGGCCGCGCTCGCTGGGGCGGCGAAAAGCATCGTCGCAACGGTGAAGAACACCCATTTCTTGAACATCAGAGAACCTCGATCCACGAATCCCACGGATTGACCATAGACCCAGCCCAGAAGCTAGGATATAAATGACCTTTTGTCTACAGCGAGGTGCCCGTGGCTCAGCTCTGCCTGTTTCTGTGTGCACTGGTATCGACGACGCCAGCCTTTCCTGATGAAGCCGATAGCGAAAGTGTTTCGGTTGGTGTTTTCCTTCCTTCAATTTTCTTCGTCGGGTCTGCTGAAAAGGCGGATTTCTTGTCTCAGCTCGAGGCAAACCTTTCCGACTCCTTGGGGCGACGCGTCATTGCTGCTTTCAATGCCAAACCAAGCGGCATGGCAAAAGACCCACTTTGGTTGGTAGATGGCGTCGAAGCTGCAAATCAGGAGAACCTTTCGTTGGTTCTCAGAGCGTACGGCAAGGGGCAGACAGAAGTTCCTGCGACCTTATACGCCCGCAAGGATTGGGCCAACGCATTCTCCCTATTGACGAGCGGTCGGGTTGCAATTCCTGCCATGGCCGGAAAGGAAAGTGATCTGCTGCGCTATTGGTTATTGCTTGACGAACCCAAAGCAGATCAGATCGCGCGACGTGTGAGCATCGCACGTGATGCGCGGTCGGCGCTCACCGCAGTTGGGGCGGGTGAGTTGGAAGGAGCGGTTGTTCTCGGGGCCGATTATAAAACCCTCGAACCGAGGTTGGCGGCGCTCGTGAAAGTGGTCCAACTCGGCGAGTTACCGCTACCCGTGCTTGCGATTAACAAAGCAGTGGTGGATGGACCAACAGCGGCTGAATGGTCCGGCAGATTGGCAAAGGCAAAGTTGCCACTCGTGCGTGGTGTCATCGACGAATGGAAACTATCCCGGCAAGATTCCGTCCTGATGGAGCTTCGCCAGGCCCTGCGGCGACGGGAGCCCATGGTGTCACGGTCTTTCGTTGCAGCACCACTTCCACCTTTTCAGGTCTTCCTCGACGGCATGCTTCCTCCGCCCCCCGAAGCGACTCCGCTCAACCCCACCCTCGTTATGCCAGAGCGTCGGTTCAACTCGTTGCCAGATCCACCCACTGATTCTGAAACCAAACCCTCTGTGCCCGTGGCGGTCTACCGTCCCTAATTCAAATTCGTGATTGAGGAATCGATGGCAATGGCAATAGTGGGCGGCATACTCGCAACGTGGGGATGTGTCATTTCTGTGATGCGCGTGCAGTGGTCTCGTTTTGGTTGCTGCCACGTTCCCGATGCGGTGAATCGGCGCGTCGAAATCCTATAACAAAAACGTTCTCAAGAGCACACCTGTGATAAGCAATACACCGTGGTTGCGAATACGAAGGCCATCGAAAAGTCATCTACGTTTGTTCTGCCTACCCCACGCGGGAGGTGGAGCCTCAACCTATCGGGGTTGGCAGGCTGATTTCTCCCCTTCAATACAGGTTTGCCCGGTGCAGCCCCCTGGACGCGAGGAACGTATCAGGGAACCCAGCTACCTTGACATGCACACATTGGTGATGAGCTTGACCGACGCCTTGGCAGGCTTCACAGACAAACCTTTCGTTTTTTTTGGACACAGTATGGGAGCGGCTGTAGCGTTTGAAGTTGCCCACGAGCTTCGTCGACGGCGATTGCCTCAGCCTGCTCATCTCCTGCTCTCCGCATTCTCTGCCCCCCAATGCCCTCGACGAAGAGGACCGCTCGCCCAGCTCCCCGACGCTGACTTTGTTGCGGAGCTGAAACAGATGGGCGGAAGTCCCCGTGAGGTTCTCGACAACCAAGAGGTCATGGAATTGCTCTTGCCGACGTTGCGCGCAGACTTTCAGCTCATCGAGCAATATCGGTATCAGGAGTCTGCCCTACTCGACTGCGGCATGACTGTATTTGGCGGACGAGAAGATGACGATGCGCCGTTCGAGGATCTCGAAGCTTGGCAACTACACACCACCGGCATCTTCCGAGTGCAGACGTTTTCCGGAGGCCACTTCTATCTCATGGAGCGTGGAGACGAACTGAGAGCTGCCATCTCAAACGACCTGCGACACTTGGCAGATCAGCGTGAGTTTCCGGATCGCCCACCCTAACTTGAGCGATTCCTGGATCATTTGCCCGTGAGGATGGTCCATTGCGTGTGAAGCGTCAACCGGATAGCTTGAGTTGCGGGCGCGTTTGATACGGCGTCGGAAACCGAAGGCCAAACGGTGAAAGGGACTTGAGATGACCGCCAGGTCAACAACTGAAGAAGCTGCGCTCAAAACACGTCGTCTTGCGGAAGAGCGACTTCTCGCCAGCCGTCGCGCTCGAACCCAAGGCACATCTAACATTCCAAAATCGAAACAGTGTTGCATATTTCCCTTATCTTCCGCCCAGACACGTCTCTGGTTTCTCGAGGAGTTGGAGCCCGGCAGCCCTCTATACGTCGAGTCGCGCGGTATGCGTGCCACTGGCGATCTGCGCCTGGTTGTGCTCGAAGCATCGTTGGCTGAGATCATTCGCCGCCACCAATCGTTGCGCACGGTGTTCCGCGCAACGAACGACATCGCCGAGCAAATTGTCCTGCCGACCAAACCAGTCCAATTGCCCGTTGCCGATTTGAGCCAATTGCACCCGGAACATCATGAACGCCTAGCTCGACGGTTGGCCACAGAGTCAGCCTACATGCCGTTCGATCTCGTCCTTGGACCCCTTTACCGTTTCTCGGTGTTGCGCAAGGGCAATGACGAACACCTGGTCTGCGTCAATCTTCATCACATCACAGCTGATGGATGGTCTGTTGGCATCTTGGTCAAAGAACTCTCTCGCCTTTACAAGGACTATCTGACGGGAGCCGCATCACCGTTGACTGAGTTGCGCATGCAATTTGGCGACTTCTCCTTGTGGCGCCAGACGTCAGCAAAGAAAAGCGTCGAGGTCGATCGGACCTACTGGGAAGACCGCCTTTCAGGAATCCCCCCGCTGCTTCAGATGCCCACAGATCATCCCCGAACAGTGACGAGAAGCTTGCGGGGTGGGAAAACATCGCTGTCATTCGGCGAAGAGATTTCTCAAGACGTTCAGGCGTTTTGTCGTCAAGAGGGAGTCACACCCTTTGTGTTCTTCATGGCGGCGTATCAAGCTCTGTTGCTGCACTACACTGGCCAAGACGATTTCTGTGTGGGCGTGCCCACTGCTGGCCGACGACAACGAGAGCTTGAGGGGCTGATTGGGTTTTTTGTTAACACCCTGGTCTCTCGCTCAGAGTGCAGAAGCGACAGGAGCTTCCACGACCTTCTGAAGCGCGTCGCTGACACGAGTGCTGATGCTTTCGCTCATCAGGATTTTCCTTTCGAAAAATTGGTAGAAGCCGTCAAGACGGAACGCAGCCTCACTTACTCCCCCATCTTTCAGGTGATGTTCGCCTACCAGAACGCCCCACAACATGTCCTAGAGTTGCCCGATCTCGAGTTCGAAGAAACTGACATCGAGGCGAGCGTGCCCAAGTTCGAACAGGTACTGAGCCTCTGGGAGACCGAAGGGAAGTTCGAGGGAACTCTCGAGTATTCTGCGGCGCTGTATGATCAAAGCACCACGACACGTATGCTGGGACATCTTGAGCAGTTGGTGCGCTCGATCATCGCCGACCCAAATCGACAAATCGCCGATTTGTGCATTTCCTCCGAGTACGAGCAAGCCCAGCAAGTTTTCGAGTGGAACGACACACTCGTTCAGTGCGACGAGCCCGTTCCGATCCATGGGTCATTCGCTAATCGAGCCCGGCTGAGTCCCGACGCGCTGGCGTTGATCTACTGCGGCGAGCATCTCACATATGGTGAGTTGGAAAATCAGGCTTCTGCGATGGCGAGCCAACTCGTTCGGATGGGGGTTGGTCCGAATTGTCTGGTCGGACTTTTCACCGACCGCTGCATTGAAATGGTTGTAGGCATGCTTGCTGTATTGAAGGCAGGCGCCGCCTACGTTCCGTTGGACCCGACATATCCTGACGAGCGTCTCGCATTCATTGTCGAAGATTCGGGAATGCAACTCGTCATGACCCAAGAATCCATCGACAGTCGAGGGCTGTTCGATGGGGTTGCCACCCTTTCCCTCGAAGCATCCCTCTCCATTCCCAAAGATTCCGTTTCGCGTGCTGGATGCTTGGATTCGTTGGCGTATCTCATCTACACTTCCGGCTCAACCGGCAGACCTAAGGCGGTTGGCGTTGAGCACGTCGCGCTCGCCAACTACATGCGGTGGTTCAATCACCTGACCGACATGGCTCCCCAAGACCGTATGATGCAACGGTCCTCAGCTGGATTTGACATCTCGGTATCTGAGATCTTCGCTCCTCTGACAGGGGGGGGGGCTCTCGTTTTGGCTGAGCCGCATGCTTCTCGCGATGCACACTTGTTAACGCAGGGCATCGTTCGCGACGAAGTGACGCTTTTGAGATTAGTCCCTGGTTTGCTGCAGATGCTCTTGAGTGAGACGGACCTCAGGCATGCAAGGAGTCTGCGGTGGGTGGCGTGCGGAGGCGAAGCCGTCAAGGGAGAGCTCTCCCAGCGATGGTTCGATCTCACCGGTGTTCGGTTGTGCGCTACCTATGGCCCCACAGAAGCAACAATCAACGCAGCCACGTGGAGCCGCACGGGAGAACCGGATGCGGGAATCGAACCCCTCGGCTTCCCACCATGGAACTACCACATTCACGTCAGTACCAACGGTGACTCAGGCTTGCCTGTCGGTGCTTCAGGGGAACTCCGCATTGGCGGAATTGGATTGGCTCGAGGTTACATTGGGCGAGCTGGTGCAACTTCCAAGACTTTCACGCCCAATGATCTGTCCGATGAAATGGGTTCGCGTCTCTATGCAACAGGTGACCTGTGCAAACGAGGTAGCAATGGCTTGGTTGAGTATCTTGGACGCACTGATTTTCAAGTCAAGGTTCGTGGCTTTCGGATCGAGCTTGGCGAGATCGAGTTGGCATTGCTCGACTGCAAAGGGGTGGAAAACACCGTTGTCATATCTAGAGAACCCAAGGGGCTGATAGCCTACGTCGTTGCCAACTCCGGCGACGATCTGGATGCAGAGTATTTGCGCAACCAACTTGGCAAGACTCTTCCTGACTACATGCTGCCATCGGTGTTTGTGTTCCTCGACGCCTTTCCTCTACTGCCAAATGGCAAGATCAATCGCGGCGCATTGCCCATGCCTCAGACAGGCCGCGGTTTGAAAACGAGGTTTGTTGCACCACAAACACGAGTGGAGCAAGCGCTTTCCACGATCTGGCGTGAGGTGCTGGATGTCGACCGAGTGGGCCTTGAAGACAACTTCTTCGATCTCGGTGGTCATTCCCTGCTTGCGACGCAGGTGGTCTCCCGTATTCGTCGGGAGTTGGGTGTCGAGTTGGCTCTGCGAGAGTTGTTCGACAAGCCATCGATAGCTGAGCTTGGGACGCGCGTATCAGAGATTCTACACGACGGGCTGTTGGACCAGGCTCCCAAGATTCGTCGGGTGCGTCGGGCCGCTCGGCTGCCCCTCTCTTTTGCTCAGCAGCGTCTGTGGTTTTTGGATCAGCTGGAGCCAGGAAGCTCGTTGTACAACATGCCGGCGGCATTGCGTGCTCGCGGTAAACTTGTTCATGCGGCGTTGGGCGAAACCTTGGGTGAGATTTGCCGCAGACATGAGAGTCTTCGTACACGTTTTGCGAGCGAGGATGGCATCGGAGCGCAAATCATCGATCGTGAAAGCACCCTCGCTGTGACGTGTGTGGACTTGGGTGGATTGGAGCCTCCGACTCAGGAACCGCTGCTGCGAGAGCTGGCGAAACTCGATGCTCAACGAGCCTTTGACCTTTCACGCAACCCGTTGCTTCGTAGCACCCTGGTCCGTTTAGCGCACACCGACCATGTCGTACTTTTTGCGATGCATCATATCGTGTCCGACGGTTGGTCGATGGGCGTTCTTGTTCAGGAGTTTGGTGCTCTCTATCCCTCATATGAAGACGGTTTGGTCTCTGGCTTGGCCGAGTTGCCTTTCCAATATCCTGACTATTCGAGTTTGCAGCTCGACGAATCCTTTCAAGACCCATTTTCTTTGCAGAAGGACTACTGGCTCGACCAACTTTCTGGTGTCCCTGCGCTGTTGGAGCTTCCTACAGATCGTCCGCGCTCTGCTGTCCAGACATCTCGAGGATCTCATTTGCGTTTCTCTTTATCTCGGGAGTTGTTGTCGCGTGCGGAATCGTTGGGTCGTGCGGAGGGTGCAACACTCTTCATGACTCTTTTGGCCGTGTATCAGACGCTGCTGATGCGTTACACGGGGCAGTCGGATATTTGCGTGGGTTCCCCAATTGCGGGTCGGCGTCATTCCGAACTGGAGGGCTTGATTGGGCTTTTCATGAATACCCTCGTGCTCCGTTCACGAACCTCTGCCACACAGACGTTCCGAGAATTCTTGGGTTGCGTTCGCGAAGCAAGCTTGGATGCTCAAGCGAACCAGGACTTTCCTTTTGAACAGTTAGTCGATGCCTTGGGCGTTGAGCGCAGCTTGAGCCACTCGGCGATATTTCAAGTGATGTTCGTTTTGCAGAATGCTCCGTCTTCATCTTTGTCTTTGCCCGACCTGGAGTTGAACACACTCGCCGCGGAGAGTGGTGTCTCCAAGTTCGACCAAACGTTGGATTGGGTCGAGACTTCCGAAGGATTGTCCTGCACCTTGGAATACAATACCGATCTTTTTGATTCGAGCACGATAGCTCGTATGAGTCAACATTTTGAGAGGCTGTTTGAGCATGCGTTGTCGGCCCCGGACGTTTGCCTCGGTGACTTGACGCTTCTAAGCGATGAAGAGCAGGCCCAGCTCCTGTCGCAGTGGAACGACACTGCAACGGACTATCGTGATGACAAATGCATTCATGAACTATTTGAAGAGCAGGCCGCTCGGACACCAGATTCGGTGGCTTTGGTGTTTGATGATGAGCATCTGACCTACAATGAACTCTGTGCGCGTTCCGAGGATGTCGCGACAACGCTTATTGGGTTTGGGGTCGCGGCCGACGTTCTCGTGGCTCTGATAATGGATCGTTGTCTTGAGATGGTTGTTGGGCTTCTTGGGATTTTGCGAAGTGGGGCCGCCTATATTCCGTTGGATCCAGAATTACCGTCGGAACGGTTGGCTTCGACATTGGAGGATGGACAACCTGGGATTGTGTTGGCACAAAGATGTTTCTGCAACAAATTGACTGCGACGTCATCGCGAATCCTGTACATGGATGATATTCTTGGTGTTCCACAAACGGCGCAGAATGCTTCCTTGTGTGCGAACGGGCTCGCAAACCTGAGCTATGTGATCTTCACCTCGGGTTCGACTGGTAGGCCCAAGGGGGTTGCTGTGGGACACCAGGCCCTAAGCAACTTCATGATCTCAATGCGCGAGTCTCCGGGACTCAGTAGAAAAGATAGGCTGGTCGCAGTCACCACCGTATCCTTCGACATTGCGGCTCTGGAGATCTATTTGGCGCTGTTGGTTGGAGCGCGGGTGGTCGTGGCGGGAAACAACGTCGTGAACGATGGATGGCAGCTTGGCAAACTTTGCGAAGACGTCGGTGCTACAGTCTTGCAGGGCACACCATCGACTTGGCGATTGCTTGTTGAGGCTGACAGTGTTAGACCTGGGTTGAAGTCTCTGTGCGGTGGTGAGGCGCTTCCTCTCGATCTTGCTGAAACCCTATTGGCCAAAAATTGCGCTCTTTGGAATATGTACGGTCCAACTGAGACGACGATCTGGTCGTCTGTGGAATGTGTCACTGGGGCGGACTCCGCGGGCACCATAGGTCGGCCCATCAGGAACACCGAGATTCGTGCTCTGGATGGGAGTTCCAACAATCTGCCGTTGTCAGGACGAGGAATAATTCACATTGGGCGAGTGGGCCTGGCACGCGGTTATCTTGATCGGGTTGGGATGAGTGCCTTAACGTTTCGCTGCAACGGAGAAGGTGCAAAGGGCGAAAGACTTTACAATGTGGGGGACAACGGTCGCTACACACTGTCTGGCAAGTTGCAATGTTTGGGGCGTGTAGACCACCAGGTCAAGATCCGTGGTTTCCGCATCGAGCTGGGTGAGATCGAAGCAACACTCGCAGCATATTCAGAAGTAAGCGAAGCTGTCGTTTTGGCGCGTACTGGAACAACTGGCGCTGCGCGGCTGGTTGCGTATTTGGTTTGGTCTTCAGGTACGGAATTGAGTGTCCATGAGTTGCGGGAACGCCTCGGTGAAACGCTGCCTGACTACATGATCCCTTCGACCTTCGTGTTTTTGGATGCCTTGCCATTGACGCCCAACGGGAAGGTGGACCGGAAGGCATTGCCGGACCCGGAAATTAGTCGAGATGAGTCGATAGATTATGTGGCTCCTCGTACTGAGACGGAGAGCCGCTTGGTGGAGATCTGGGGCAATGTGCTAGGCGTCGACCTTGTGGGTATTCATGATAACTTCTTTGAACTAGGAGGTCATTCTCTGAACGCAGTTCTCGTGGTGTCACAGATCAAAAAGCGATTCGGTGTCGACTTGAAGCTGAGAGCATTCTTTGAAACACCGACGGTCGAGGCGCTCGCGGCCCGCATTTTGGCTCAACAGGTTTCGGCTGACGACGAGAATCTCATCAATGAGTTGCTCAATATGACGGATGAAGAAGCAGAGCGGTTGCTCATCGAATACGACAAGAAGTCCGGCTGAGTTTCACACTGGATGCCGTGATTCGCGCTGTGTGCTTGAACGGGATGCTTTCCTAACCTGTGGACGGCAACCGAAATCCGGAGCAGCTCTTGACCTCCACACGAGCCGGCACCCCGTGACGCCCTGTCTGTGCCAGAGGGGAGAGGATCTCAGCCGCTTCCATCTTGTTGGCGGTATATTCGAAGCTCGCAATGATGGTGTGGTGGTTTTGTGGATCGACGATTCGCTTGGCCAGCAGCTTGAGGGCCTGGAGTCGGTTGTCGGGGAAGTCCATGGCGCCGATGACGCTGCCCACCTGGTCCGCGGTGAAGTCATTGCTCTCGGCGGCCAGGGCGATTAGCTTGATCCGGCTGCTCGCGAGGGACTCCTTCTTCACGCCGGCAAGAAACTTGGCGAAGGCCAGCGCGTCCATCGGTTCCTTTTTGATTCCGGCGCTCGGGGTAGACTGGGCGGGACTTGGCGGGGTGCCCGTCGCAGCGAGACGGATGATGGTCGTGTGGTTGGCGAAACCCTCACTTGGGGTGTGGCAGGCAGCCAACACAACCAACGATACGAGTGGTCCAGCCCCATCAAATCTCATCCTAGACTCCACTTGAGCACTTTTCGAGCGCCTATCATTGTTCCATCGTTGCTGTGTACGAACTCGCCAACCATCTTACTCGTCCCGACCCGTCTTGACCAAACACCTTGGCCAATCAGCGACGCTTGTGCGCATTGGTTTGGGTGCACCAAAGTTCTGACCTACGTTCTTGGATTCTTTTCTCTTGCGGGAACCCTAGGTGCCGTCCTTGCGTCGATGTGGTTTGGGTATGAGGTCGCGATCTGGCTGTGGTTCGCCGCAATCGCTGGATGGGTCATCGTCCGAATTTAGCGCAGATACCATCGCAAAGCTTTCGGCTGTTTCGGGGTTGGGAATTCCCAGACGCTGACTGTTCGAAGAACGCACTCCGGGGGGACAGGACTCTAGTGACCCTAGTGATACCAACTGTTGCGTTGATGCAGAAGCATCGCTAACTTGCCGCCGCCATGAAGAATGCACCCCTCCCGCTTGCCGTCTGCATCACCTTGTGGGTCGCAGGCTGTTCCGATGACCCCAGCAAACAACCAACCTGCGATGGCAAGTTCTTCGGCTTGCCGAGTGAGTCGACAGGTCTCGACGCCGACATCTGCGCCCCTGAATGTCGGTGCGGTGACGTGAGCTTTGTCGCCACCATCCATTTGGAAGAGGAGATCAATCGCCTCGCGGCTACCACCCTGATCGCCCCACCGCCAACCCCCGATGTCGATCCTTATGCGGCGTCAGTGCTTCCAATTGCCGATACCGAATCTGTCTGCACCGTCGTGCCAGACGACAATATGCCTCGCGCATACCGCCTCGAGACCGTACGCGCGGATACAGCCGGTGACGGCATCATAACCCACTTCAACGCCTGTGGGCTGTGCTCGTCACTGCAAGACCTAAGTGTTTATATGCGATATCCCGATCTCACCACCCCCGTTCGCGCCTGCGCCATGCTGTCTGTTACCGGTCCGGATGAGGACAGCCTTGCCTGTATCGCGGACCTGGGGTTCACCGACCCATGCGCCAAGATCTGGTTCTACAACTCTCGCAATACCCGCTACGAGTGCCTCGGTCCGTGTTTGGCGGCACTTGAGGATCCCTACCAGTTTCCTGACGGCTCGCTGAACGGGTGCTTGGCATGTGACGAAGAAAAGAGCGGCCCCGTGTTCAAGGCAGTCGCTGGTCGCACCCGCCGCAACACGGGATTGGCGTCGGCCATCTGCCGACCCTGCGCGGAGGTTGGGCACCTAACCCACGACTACTCTGCAGTGGTTGACTGATGTCCTGCCCTGCGATTTGTGCCGGCCTTCTTTCCACTGTTGACGGTGGTATTGTAGTGCAACCGGTGCCGCGCTATTGGGCTCGTCGGCGGCCAGCCCGACACCGGAGAACGCGGCCAACTCGACGGACCCGTGCCCGTCGGGTCACCACCCAAAGAAGAGGCATGAGATGAGCCCAAGCTCGAACCCCAAGGCGGCCCATCTGAAGAACGAGCGCCCTTGCGTGCCAAAGTACGGAACTTTGGTAGAGGCATTGCGCCACGCCGCCACCGAAGATCCGGAGCGCCTCTACATCAATATGCTCGACACCAAAAATGAAGAGCACCGGGTGACCTTTACGGAAATGCTGGCGGAGGCGGAAAGATGGGCCCGCTTCTTTGTCTCCCGTGGCATAGAACGTGGTGCCACCATTGCCCTCTTGTTGCCGACCAGCCAGGAGGTTCTCGGTGCCTTCTACGGAGCGCAAATGGCAGGTGGCACGCCCGTGCCGTTGCCCTATCCTTTGGCCCTCGGTAATGCAGACGCCTACGTACTCGGCTTTGAGCACATTGTCGCGAGCGCCAATCCGACACTATTGATTACGACCGAACAGTACAAAGAGGCGGGACTCGTCCTTTTGCGCGGCATTGACAAGAATGAAGACAGCGTCGTCATCGCCGCCGAAATCGAGGACGCTCCCGAGTGTCATTTTCCCGACATCTCCCCCACCGATCTCGCACTGGTGCAATACACGTCTGGCCCCGTCGGCGTCCCAACCGGTGTGGAGCTCAGTCACGGGAACATACTCGCCAATGTCCTGGGGCTCGGCCAGGCGCTGTCGTTGAGCCGTGATGATGTCGCTCTCAACTGGGTACCTTTGGTGCAGGACATGGGGCTCGTCGGCGGCCTTTTCACCAGCCTCTATTGGCGGTGCCCATTGCACGTCATGCCGCCGCAGTCGTTTCTGATGCATCCCCATCGTTGGCTGAAAAACATCGCCGATTACGGTGTCACGCTCTCGGTGGCTCCCAACTTTGCCTACCAGCTTTGTGTTCGACGAGTCCGTGACAAACACCTGGATGGCCTCGACCTGAGCAGGTGGCGTCTGGCGCTCAACGGTGCCGAGACTGTCTATCCACAATCGGTGCAGGCATTCTGCGACAAGCTGGCTGGCACCAAGTTTTTCCCAAGTACGATGTTGCCAACCTATGGACTGGCGGAAAACACCTTGGCCACCGCCATTCCCAGCCTCGACAACACTTACACCACGGCGCGCCATCCCGAGGATGCCTCCCGTGAGGTGGTATCCGTTGGCGGCCCCCTCGCCGGCCAAGAGCTAGCGATCCTCGACGAACAGGGCAAGGTTGTGTCCGAAGGGGAGCTCGGCGAGATCGCCGTTCGTGGACCGTGCAAGATGCGGGGATACCGCAACAACCAGAGCGCCACAGACCGAGCTATCCGTAACGACTGGCTGCACACCGGTGATATCGGGTTCATAACGGGTGGTCGCCTGTTCATCACCGATCGCAAAAAAGAGATGATCATCAAGATGGGTCGCAATTATTATCCCGACGACATCGAGCAGATCATCGGCTCTTGCGAGAGCGTCGATTGCGGCCCGGTGGTGGCCTTCGCCCTCAACAATTCGGATTCGGGCACCGAAGACCTGGTCATCGTCGCTGAAATCGCGGTGACGGATGAAGAAGAGAACAAGCGCATCACCACCGCTTTGAATACTCACCTCCTCGACCTACTCGGCATTCGCGCGGACACGATCCACCTCGTGGCCCCTGGAACTCTTGCAACCGGAGTCAGCCAGAGCGCAAGGCGCACCCAGATCCGCGAGCGCACGCAAAGCGGCGAGAAATGAAAGCGGTCGTCGTCGGCGCTACGGGGTTTTTGGGGCTCAACATCATAGAAGCCCTCAAAGCGGCTGACAGCCCA
>MGST01000049.1 GCA_001798605.1 Deltaproteobacteria bacterium RIFOXYA12_FULL_58_15
ACCCCGCCCCACCTGCGGCCCAGGCCGTTGACGGCGTCCTCGACAGCCTAGGTACCTCGAGCGGCGGCGGCGGACGGGGTGCCGCTGGCGAAGGGGGGACGGGCTCCGGTGCCGGCGGCGGCCACGAGTTAGCCCGCCCCATCGTTGGCGGCAGCTCCGGTGCTGCTGACGACCGCCCTGCGAAAGGGACCTCCGCATCTGGCACTGTTCCCAAGAGCCGTCGTGAGGTCGCCGATCACTTGGCGGATCTGGACGAAGGTGGCCCGTCGGACGACGCCCCAGCGCGCGCCATTGCGGCGCCGGCAATGAAAGCTGGGCGTCACGATGATAACAACCAGTATCATCGTTTTCTCAAGTTCCTCGGCGACAATGAACACCTCGCCGCCTACAAGGCGCCCATCGGCGAGAGACTGGTGGTCAAGACTCTCGACAAGAATGAGCGTTCCCTGCACAACTGCAAGGTCAGAATCAGCGATGCCAAAGGCAAAACCCTATCGACAGGCACCACCTATGCCGACGGCTCGACGCATTTTTTCCCCCTCGATATTGCAGCGAAGAGCACCCAATCGTTTGTGGTTGACGCGACGTGTGGTGACAAGGTCCGGACCACCGAAATCAAACGGGATGGCGAACGGGTCCACGAAATTGCCTTCGACTTTGCGCGCACTCTGCCCAAAACGATCCCAGTCGACATCGCCGTAGTTCTCGACACCACCGGCAGCATGCAGAACCAGATCGACCGTCTCAAGACGACCTTGCAGGCAATCCATTTGCAGCTGACCCAGCTGGGGTCCAAACCGGATGTTCGCTTCGCCCTGGTCGCCTACCGCGACCGCGGTGACGATTACGTCACTCGCGTCACCCCATTCACCAGTGACGTCAAAGCTTTCCAACGCGAGCTCAATCGCATCGAGGCCAATGGCGGCGGTGACACCCCTGAAGATCTGCAGGAGGCTCTGGCCAAAGCCATGGGCGAGCTCAAATGGCGCGAGGATGGCCTGCGCATCGGCTTCGTCGTCGCTGACGCCGTCCCCCACACCGATTATGGTCAGGAATACACCTACCTCTCGGCCATGCGTGAATCCTTGGCGAAGGGAGTCAAGTGGTGCACCGTCGGAGCCGGCGGCCTCCCCCGCCAGGGCGAGGTCATCTTCCGGCAGATCGCTCAATACACCATGGGCGAATACGTGTTCGTAACCCAGGGGGAGCGCGGCAACACCGACGGTGGCGTCGGCGAAGCAAGCCACCATGTCGGCACCAACTACCGCGTCGAAAACCTGGACCAAGCCATGGTTCGCATCGTTCGCCGTGAGCTTTCGCACCTCACCGATATCCCACGTGATTTCGACTACACCATCGTCGCAAGCGGCGACAACAAGACACCGCGCGACAAGGTCCTGGCACCCGCAGTCAAGGAAGCCGTGCGCCAACTCGTGGACTACTGCGCCATCCGTCTCGACCCCAAACGTCCTACCGCCGTGGTCCCGGTCGACACGGAAAACCAGGCGGACAAAGCGGTGGCTGAGTATCTGACGGAGCAGCTGATCCTCACCGCCAGCCGCGAACCCGATTTCAAAGTACTCGAACGGGATCTGCGGGCCATCGCCCAGGAGCAGAAGCTCCAACTCTCAGACCTGTTCGATGCAGAGAACACCACGCCCTTCGGCAAACTGGTGGGAGCCGAGCTTCTCATTATCTCTCGCCTCAAGGTGCACGGCGACGAGGCGGAGCTCTACGCCAAGCTGGTTCGAGTCGAGACCGGCGAAATCCTCTCTGCGGCGAAGGTTCACTTCAAAGGCGGCGTCATCGCCGGTTCCTAAGAAAGGTCTTCATGCGAATGCTGACGGGCAGATCCTCAGCGGTCGCCATTCGTTGCCGTGGATCGGGAAGCGGCCGTTAAGGGGGCACCACACGAATGCCCAACAGTGTCGCATCTGTGACGATAAATTATTGCTTGCGATTATCTTATATTAAATTTCGTGTTACCAAATTGAAGCTATTAATATTGTATTACATTATTTCGTACGTGTCGCTTGTATTATTATTACGAACGATTTCAACAAAGCGAGCGATCTTGTTCAACGCTGAGGTCGTCGCCGCACCGCGTTCACTAGGCCTCCGAAGTCTTTGGCCTGCTCTATCCCATAACGTTGGCACACGATGTCGACATTTCCCTTTCGCCAGTAGTCCTCCGGACACAACACGACCAGTTTGCCGCCGCTGGCGTGAAGGCCGAGTTCAAGCAGAGTGATGGGAGCCTTTGTCTTCGGTGCGAAGTAGAACGCAATCACATCGGCCCGGTCCATCCCATCGAGCTCCCACTCTACCTGCTCGCGAAACTGTGGGCTGCCGATCGACTGCTCCCAGCTCGAATCCCAGTCGTCGCGACGCGGGTTGAGGATTAGGGCGTGTGCCAGATCCTCGAGCGCAATCTCGGATTTCGCCTGCCAATCTTCCGCAGAGCCCATGTCGATATGTCGATGGACCCACATTTGGCAGAGATTTGAGCGTTATGTATACTGCCTCTGCCATGGTCCTGCCTGCACACGAGCCTTCGCCACCCTTTCTCAAGAGGCGATAGTGAACGCTGGCGGCATTGAAAAATGGGTGTGGTGGCAGATCGGCCTTGCGCTGACGGCACTTTGGAATGTCGGTCTTTGTTGGTCACTCCCCAAACCTCAACCGGTCATGTCGATTACCTATCGGGAGAGCTCTGGATCCCTTCCTCCGAGATATGCTTGGTCCCGAGAGGTTGAGATTGCCCTCGATCGTGTGGTGGCGTCGTCCTATGGGGGAGAGGAATCCGGTGTCACAACCTTTCGGCGCGAGGTGGTCATGCCTGTGTCGAAGGTGCGTGGGTTATTTCGATCTATCGAATCCTTGGGTACTCCTCCCGAATCGGTCTCGTCATGTGCGGGGCTCGCGATGGGTTCCGGTGGCTATTCGTACACCATAGTGTACCAACATTCGGTTCTGGACATCCCGATGGATTGTGGCTTCGCACCTGAATATCAGATGTACGCCGAGACTATCGCAAGGTTCGCAGGTTCCTCTTGGGAGGAGTAAAGAGGACGCCTGTCGGCGCAGACACCATTTTTGGAAGAACCGATCAACGAGGTCCGATCAGGCATCCACCAGAGGTGGAAGCGCCTCTGGACCAAAGGGTCCGCCCACCCGGCTTATGTGCCACTGTTCACGAAACTCAACGCTGCCACCCGGCGGGATAACCTCCCGCTGACGATGGGTCTCGAGCTCGAGATAGGGGTACTTGGATGAGTTGTACACCTCAACTGAAGAATCATGGGCGTACTCGCCACGCGAGTTGTTCGGGAACTCGACGTCGACAACCAAAGCACCCAATTCAGCAGCCCGCACGGCGATCATGCGTCCACGTTCGGCAATGCCACCGAATTTAAACTCGACGGAGTCGTCACACACAACCCGGGTCCAGTTGTTCGCTTCTTGCACCACGCGATCGAACAACCTCGCAGAGTCACCTAGTTCATAGGGCCGCAGCCGATCTCTTCGCGCGGCAACATAGACGTCGAAGGGGCGGAGCCACTGAGTGACATCCCACATGCCCCAAGCGACGTCCTTTTCACCGCAATTCTCCATGCGCTGGTCGATGACCACACAGTCGTCATGGGTTAGCTCTACCCTACGAGTGAGACGGACGCCGGTTTCACGACATACCGGGCTTATCATGGTGACCGACTGCCCATCGGTCACGGCCCCGTAACAGCCTGCGTCAAGGTCCAACGGCGGCGTGCCGGCGATCCAAGCGGCCTCTGGTGCAACCCACAGTTTGTTGCCTCCCCACAATTGAAACCCCAGGGCCGTCTTCAAATCAGCAAGTGCCGACTTGTCATCGTTGGGCAGACGAATATCGGGAAGCACTCCTGATAGCCGCTCATCGACAAACAAGAGCTCCTCGCCGTCGTGTTGCGCACTGCATATCCGCCCACCGAGCTGGGGGACGAGGCCGAGGCGAAGATGATCTCCCGCAAGCCACAGTCCTGGCCAACCGCGCACCTCAACTGATTCATTCGACACAGAAGCCCACCGTCTTTCAGTGGCAACGACCGCGTGCGGCCGTCATTGCCGGCGTTCACATCGCGAACGGGATAATCTAGTCGTCCTTTTGCGCCAGAGCCATCAAGACACGCTCGGGTGTAAACGGCGACGTGCGCAGACGGACTCCGACAGCGTCGTAGATCGCGTTTGACAGGCCCGGCAACGCACCGTTGATACCGATTTCCGACACACTCTTGGCACCATAGGGTCCACTGGGCTCGTAGGTCGGCACCAAGATAGTGGTGATCTCTGGCAGATCGGCAGTACTGAATATCTTGTAGTCACGAAATCCGGGATTGCGCATGCGCCCCTTGTCGTCGAAGATGTATTCTTCGGTGAGCGCGAAGCTCAATCCATTGAGCACTGCGCCTTCGCATTGTCCCTCGGCCAACTGCGGATTGATCGCGGTGCCGCAGTCCACAGCGATGACGTACTTATTGACCAAGACCTTGCCCGTCTCGACGTCGACATCAACCTCGATAAAATGCGCCGCGAATGGCGGTGGCGACTTGTCTGTGATGTGCGAAGAGATGGCACCAATCTGGTGTTGATTCTCGGTATAGAGACTGCGTTCACCAACCTCGGCGAGGGTCACCGACTGCTTACCGGATATCGCTTTGTCGTCTCTCAACTGAATGTCCGCGGCATCCACGTCCATCATCTCGGCGGCCACCGCACGGATTTGCTTGGCAACCTCGATCGCGGTCTTCTCGACGGCCTTGCCCGAAAGATAGGTCGTGCTTGAAGCGTAGGCACCAACGTCGAAGGGTGTCATGTCGGTGTCCGACGAGTAGACGACTATCTTCTCAAGACTTACGCCAAGCACCTCGGCAGCAATTTGCGCAAGTACGGTATCCGATCCCGTACCGATGTCGGTGGCTCCCATGAGCAGGTTGAACGATCCGTCTTCGTTCATCTTGATGCTGGCGGCACCCATGTCAATGTGAGGAATCGACGAGCCCTGCATGCCAACGGCAACGCCAAAACCACGACGCCAGGGTCCCTCGGCCTTCCTGCGTTTGTTGCGACCGGCCCAATCGAACTTCTCGGCACCGATACGGATGCACTCGGCCACACCACAGGAGTCGACGGTTTGCTCGACCCCCTCGGTTCCCTCACCGAGCATGCGAAACACGGGTGACGTGCCACCCTGTCTGATGTGATTTTTGATCTTCAATTCCAAAGGATCGAGACCGAGCTTCAGGGCGGCCTCGTCCATCACCGATTCCATCGCGAACATCGCCTGAGTGGCACCATAACCGCGATAGGCACCGGCGACCGGAAGGTTGGTGTAGACCGAGTCAGCGGCAAAGGAGACGTTCTCTGTGGGATAGAGCGGCAAGACCTTCGAGCCGCAGTTCGATGCCACCGTCAGGCCATGAGAGCCGTAGGCACCCGTGTTGGTACGAATCTTCATGTCGATGGCGAGAATCTTGCCGTCCGCGTCGAAGCCTGCCTCGACCCGCGACACCGATGGGTGACGGGTGCGGCTTGCAATGAACTCCTCCGCACGAGTGAGTTCGATCTTGACCGGCCAACCAGTCCTGATGGTGAGCATGGCACAAACCTGCTCGAGGAAAACCTCCTGCTTGGCACCGAAGCCGCCACCGATGCGCGGTTTGATCACCCGCACCTTGTGTAACGGGATTTCACACACCTTCGAAACAATGCGGCGCACGTGGAACGGTACCTGTGTGCTCGTGCGGATCACCAAGCGACCATCGGGGTCGAAGTAGGTAATACAGACGTGCGGTTCCATCGGACAATGCTGTGCGTAATGGGTCTCAAACTCACGAGCCACCCGCAGGTATGCACCTTTCAGGGCACCTTTGACATCACCGGCGTGGGCATCAATTCCCGCGGCGATGTTCTTCTGGGGCTCATACACCACGGGGATTGGCACAAACGCATCCGGCTCGTCATGAATCACCGGCGCGCCTTTTGCGTCCGCAGTGACAATATCAAAGACGGGTTCGAGGACGTCGTACTCCACTTTGATCGCGGCGACAGCCTGCTCTGCCGCTTCCAAGGAGTCAGCGGCGACAGCGGCGACCCGGTCTCCGACGTAGCGCATCTTGTAATCAAACAACGCGGTGTCGTAGGGAGAAGGCTCGGGAAAACCCTGTCCGGCGGTGGTGTGCAGCACCCGCGGCACATTGCCGTGATGAAGAATGACACGAACCCCGGGGATCTTCTCCGCGACAGACGTGTCAATCTTGGTGATGCGTGCGTGTGCGTGCGGGCTACTCAAAATCGCAGCGTGTAACATCCCCTGCGTGGAGATGTCATCGGTGAACATGGGAGCGCCACAGGCAAGCGACAACGCGTCGATTTTGGCGACGTTCTTGCCAACCACTTGGGTCTTCTCTTGGATGTTTTCTCTCGTGTTCTTTTGGGTCTTCGTCATGAGCGCTTCCTCAAGGTGGCGGCGGCGTTTTGTAGAGCGGCAAGTGGCTTGACGTAACCGGTGCAGCGACAAAGATTGCCATCCATGGCTGCGCGTGCCTCTTCGTCGGTTGGATCAGGGATTTGGTCGAGCAACGACTTGGTGGCAACAACCCAACCGGGGGTACAGAAGCCACATTGCACAGCGCCTTCCTCAACGAGTGCCGTTTGTATCGGATGGGGGTCGAAGATAGTGCCAATACCGACCGCCGTGGTGATCTTGCACCCCTGAACCTGGGACGCCAACAACAGACAGGCATTGAGCAATCGCCCCTCGACGAGAATCGCGCAAGTTCCACAATAGCCCTCGCTGCAGCCCCGCTTGACGCTCACGGCACCGAGCCTGCGCAACACGTCAAGCAAGTTCTCGCCTGCCTTGATGTGAGCACGGTGGGGAACGCCATCAACAGTGATCTTCAAGAGGCCACCCACTTCCCCCACAGGTGCCCGAGTCCACGGGGCCGGCACTGGCCGACGCGGGGGAGAGTACTTGGCCTTGCCGGACGCACGAGCGACGGCAGTTTCGAGAGCCCGTTTGACCGACACAGCCAATACCTCGCGACGATACTCTTTGGAGGCGCGAATGTCGGCGGTGATCTTGAGTCCGTCAGTAGCGGCCTTTCCCGCCGCAGCAAAATCAGCGTCTTCCACGGCAACGCCCTCAAGCATTCTTTCTGCATCCGCAGCGCGCACCGGGCGAGGTTGCACCGAACCGAGGGCAATGCGGACATCCCGCAGAACGCCCTTATCGACGCGAACCGACGCTGCCACGCTCACAAGCGCCAAATCGGCGACGGTACGCGACTGCTTCACAAACGCGCTGCCAACGCCACGGGCCCGCGGCAATTCCACTGCGGTGATGATAGAGTCTCTGCCCAACACCTTCTTCGGATGCCCATCAAAGAGCTCGGTGAGAGACAAGGTTCGTTTCTTGCCGCCATGGGCACTGATCAGAACCCGTGCATCTAGAGCCAAACACGCGACCGAGAGATCAGCCCAGGTCATCGTGCCAACCAGATTGCCGGCAAGGGTCACTTGATTGCGCACTGCCTGTCCCGAAACTCCCGCGCCGGCCTCACGCAACGCATCTGCACCGATGGCGCTCAGACCATCCGTCGCGGCCAAGGTCGCGGCGGTGGTCGTGGCACCAATGTGTACGACGTCACCTTTGCTCTCGATGCCCTCGAGGCCGCAACGAAGCAGATCTATCAGGATCTGCACACGCGATGGCAGGCGCAACGCCTGCAGCGACCCACCAGCAATAATCGCTGCCTGATCGCCGTACTCAGCAAGAAGAGCGAGTGCTTCATCGACACTCTTGGGGATAAAGAACCGTTCGACCGTATTCATCTAACCTGCCTCGCAGCTCAGCCCGAACGCAACCCACGTCGTCAGGGCGGCAGGATCCTGTCTCAGTTCTAGGTGAGATACAAGTCGTCAGTGCACGGTGAAACCCACCGACTCATTGTATCTGTGGGGTCTCGATCAGTCGCAAGATGTCGTAGCCGTTCTTCTTCGCCCGCTCCAGGATCGCGGAGTAGATATCGGGATCCATCGTCGGTTCACGATTCAGAATCCAAAGGTACTTGCGGGAGGGCATTCCGATCACCGCATACTGGTAGTCGTCGGCCAAATCGATCACCCAGTAGTCACCACGGAAGGGCCAGAAGAACTGCACTTTGAGCTTCGCATGGGTTGATGGATCAACGACCCACGCCTTGCCCTCGGCGACCCGCTCCGGACCATCCACAGAGCCGTCGAGACACCGATTCACCACCGAAATATCACCGTCTTCTCGAACGCCGTAGGTCGCCGTTGTGCCTACGCAACCTTCCTGTTGTCCAAAGGGGAGCCTCGCGATTTCGTACCACGTCCCGATGTACCGATTCAGATCGACATGCGGGACGACCGCGAGCGGTGGGTGACCATCGCCGGCAGAAGCGCAACCAACCGACAACCCTCCCCACAGCAACACGGAGAAAAGGGGGAAACTGCATGACTCGCGCACGGTCTTGAGCATTCTGCGATTCCTCGTTGTCCTCACCTACAGCTTTTCCCCACGAGGTTTCATGTAGTCATTGCCTGTCTCTGTGGTCGCGGCGGCGACCAGAGAGGATGCAATGGTGTTGGCTCGATTGAAAAGTTCGTCTTCATCTGCACCTCGCAGTTTTCCGCCCTTGACCACCAGCTCGCCGTTGACGAACACCATGTCGGCGCGCCCTGGGGTACAAAATACGAGAGAGGCGATCGGATCGTGCATGCCGCCAGCAAACGCTAACTGGCGAGTATCGAAGATTGCCAAATCAGCCGCCTTGCCAGGCTCGATGGAACCGATGTCGTCACGACCGAGCACACGGGCACCGCCGAGGGTTGCCATCTCCAACACAGACATCGCTGTCGTCGAGCTTACGCCCCTGCGGATTCTTTGTACGAGCAAGGCCTGGCGCGCTTCGAGAAGCATGTTCGACGAGTCATTGGACGCACTGCCATCCACGGCGAGTCCAACCGGTGCGCCCGCGGCACGCAACTCTGGAACCGGAGCGATGCCAGAGCCGAGTCGCAGATTCGATGATGGACAGTGGGCAACACCAGTGCCGGTGCTGCCAATCTTTTCGATCTCTTCATCATTGAAATAGATACCGTGGGCGTACCAGACATCGTTGCCAAGCCAGCCCACCCGCTCCATGTATGGGAGGGGCCGCAGGCCATGCATCTCGATGCAGAACTTCTCCTCGTCGAGCGTTTCGGCAAGGTGCGTGTGCAAACGCACGCCATGTTTGCGCGCGAGCTCGGCACTCTTCTCCATCAACTTGTCGGTGACCGAGAAAGGCGAGCACGGGGCCAGTGCCACCCGGCACATCGAGAAGGGCTCTGGGTCGTGGAGCTCCCTGATAACTCGCTCGGAGTCCTCGAGGATCTCCTCTTCCGATTGCACCACATCGTCAGGGGGTAGGCCCCCCAGGGACACGCCACGGCTCATGCTACCCCGGGTCGGGTGGAAACGGATACCCAGCTCCCGCGCTGCAGATGCCTGCACATCGATCAGGTTGGCCGCCGCCTTCTGTGGGAACAGGTAGTGATGATCGGTTGAGGTGGTGCATCCGGTCAGCAAGAGCTCTCCGAGACCGACTAGGGCACCTACCCTGACAGCCTCGGCGTCGATGTGCCGCCATACCTGATAGAGATCCACCAACCAATCAAAGAGCTCCACATCCTGAACGCGGGGTATGGCGCGACAGAGGGTTTGGTAGAGATGGTGATGGGTATTCACCAAGCCTGGGATCACCACCCTGCCCTGCAAATCGATTTCCGTGTCAAACGGTTCCTCAAGTCCACTGCCCACAGCGACAATCTTCTTGCCGTCGATCAATATATCGGCCGCCTGAAGGACCCGACGCTTGCTGTCCATGGTTGCCACGGCTACGGCGCGGCGCAGCATAGTCCGGCTCATTGACAATTATCTCCCTTGGTTTGTTCTCGTCGTTGTGTCTATCCGGTTCTCAGATTCCTCCACCCTCGGCAAATGATTCCTGACGAACAGGTGCTTGCGCCAGTCTCGAGCTCGGTGGTGTGCTGCGAGTCACCCAGACATTGCCGCCAACCACCGTTCCTTTGCCCAATGTGATGCGTCCTAAGATTGTGGCACCACTGTAGATGGTGACGTTGTCCTCGACAATGGGATGTCGTGGCATGCCCTTGATGGGATTGCCATTTTCGTCGAGGGGAAAGCTCTTCGCACCGAGTGTCACCCCTTGGTAGATGCGGACGCCATTGCCAATGACGGCTGTTTCGCCAATGACCACGCCCGTGCCATGATCGATGAAGAACTTTTCGCCGATCTGCGCACCGGGATGTATGTCGATCCCGGTGATCGAATGTGCGTGCTCGGAGATCATCCTCGGCAAAACCGGGACCTCGAGCCGATAGAGTTCATGGGCGATACGGTGGTTCGTAATGGCGAGAACGCCAGGATAACATAGGATTGTCTCGTCCGGTGATCCGGCGGCCGGATCGCCCTCATAGGCCGCCATGACGTCGGTTGCCAACAGCCGTCGCACCTCTGGAAACCGTGTCAAGAACACACCAGCGAGACGGGACGCACGAGACTCGCATTCCTCACAATTCACTGGATCGAGCCCGTCACACAGAAAGCAGAGGCCACGCCGGATCTGCTCACGCATGATGCGAGCAACCCTGTCGAGCTTCGCTCCCACATGATAACGGACATTCTCATCGTCAACCTCCGAGGGCCCAAAATATCCAGGGAACATGACCATGCGGCACAGTTCCATCGCCTCAATGAGATCTTCCCGCGACGGTAGCAGCTGCCGTGAACCGCCTTGTGACCGCCGCCGGGTGAGCGCATGCGTCGACTCGCACAGTCCCTCGACGATATCGGCGAGACTGGGTGCCACGTCCCCCACCTGGATCTTGTTTGTTGTCATGAAACCTCCTGACCTAGAATAGGTACCAAACCTCGTGTTTGCCCGAGGCGAGCAAGAAATTTCGACGGGAGACGAGCCCATAACACAAATATTGCCCGCCGGCCCACCAAACCCACCGAACCCACCAAACCGATAGCCGTTGTCGGCGTATGTTTCCCCGGTCGCGTGCTGCCGATTTTGGCGTCACACCTTCTTGAGACCGTCCTCGAGAGCGCCCAGCAGATCGTCGATATCCTCGACGCCAACCGATACTCGGATCAGCCCATCGGTCAGGCCTGCCTTCTCCCGCTTTTCCTTGGGCACACAGGCGTGGGTCATAGAAGCGGGATGCTGAATCAACGAATCTACGCAACCGAGGGATACCGCAAGCGCGAAAATCTTGATGTTGTTCATCAAGCGCCGTCCGGCTTCAATGCCTCCAACAATATCGAAGGAGATCATGCCGCCGAACTTTCCATCCATCTGTTTCTTCGCGAGCTGGTGGTAACGGTTGTCTTCCAGACCCGGATAGTAGGTTCGTTCCACCTTTGGATGCTTCGCCAAAAACCGCGCAAGCGCCATGGCGTTCTCGCAGTGCCTATCCATCCGCAGCGGCAGCGTCTTGATGCCCATGTTGACGAGCCACGCATCGAACGGACTCGGGGAGGTCCCCACGTCTTTGACGACGTTGTAGGTCCTGTCCTTCACCTCGTCGTCAAAGGTGGTCATGGTACCGCCGACCACAGTGCCATGGCCGCATAGGTATTTGGTGGTCGAGTGCACCACCACATCAGCTCCCATAGAAAGTGGCCGTTGCAGATAGGGCGTCGCGAAGGTGTTGTCGACGATCACTTTGATGTCGGGATTGACAGCCTTGACGATGCGGCACACGCCAGCAATGTCCGTCACGCTCAGCAAGGGATTGGTCGGCGTCTCCAAAAGGATGGCCTTGGCTTTCGGATTGGCCTCGATTGCCTGTTTCACTGCATCAAGATTCTCGGTGCTCACCGACACGGCCTTGATTCCCATGCGCGGCAACACTGTCAGAGCGAGGTGCTCAGTGGCCCCGTAGACCACGTCCCCCATCAGCAGGGTGTCGCCGCTGCTGAGGATCCCCAACAAGGTTGAGCTGATGGCCGCCATACCCGAGGAAAAGGCGATCGACGTCAACCTTTTCGAGCTATCCGCGAGCTTCACCTCTTTGCCCTCGAGGGCGTTCATCTTCGCCTCGAGAAGCATCACCGTTGGGTTGCCCAAACGGGTATAGACGTACCCAGTTCGCTCACCCGAGAAGATTTTCGCACCGTCGTCGGCGGTTCCAAAAACAAACGTCGAGGACTGATAGATGGCCGACGTGTGCGTCGTGTGTTGGGGCTGCCCGACGTGCTCGCCTGCATGCAAGGCGCGCGTTGCGAATCCACAATCGAGAAAAAACTTTTCGAGAAAATCGTCTGATTTCGAGTCTTCCATTTTCGTCTCCTTGTTACATCCGCACCAAAACTTCGCCACTGCCTATCCCGCCGCCAACGCAGCGGGTGGTGACACCCATCTTCTTGTCACGACGGCGCAGTTGGTGCACCATATCGACGACCTGGCGGGCACCTGTGCAACCGACGGGATGCCCCAGTGAGATGCCGCTGCCCCATGGGTTGGTCTTCTCAGGTGAGAGTCCATCGATATCGTGGAACGCAGCTCCAACCACTGCCGCAAACGCCTCGTTGAGCTCAAAGAAGTCGACATCAGCAACCTTGACGCCTACCTTGTCGAGCATCGGCGGTAGCACCTTGAAAGCACCTTCGCCCATGAGCTCACGCGGCACGCCCACGTTGTGGAATCCCTTGAGCTCTGCGAGGGGGCTGAGGCCGAGTTCTTTGGCCTTGTCTTGGGTGGTGAGCAACAATGCCGCAGCGCCGTCATTGAGGCTGCTCGCGTTGAGCGACGTAATCGTGCCGCCATCGGCCTTGAAGTAGGGTTTGGCCGCGGAGAAGTTCTCCATGGCGAGCTTGCGCGGACCCTCGTCCTTGGCAACGACGATCGGGTCACCCTTGCGCTGGGGGATCTCGACGGGAATCACATAGTCGGCAAAGGAGCCATCCTCCCATGCTTTGAGCGCGTTCAGGTGCGACCGATAGGCGACCTCATCCTGTTCTTCGCGAGTGACCTTGTACTTGTCGACCAACCGCTCGGTGAGAAGTCCCATGAGCTCACCATTCTTGCCGACGTTGGTATCGTTGAGCGCACCGAAGAGGCCGTCGACCAACGTCATATCGCCGTACTGCTGTCCCTTGAGCCGGCCCACGTAGAGAAACCGCGGCACATTGCTCATGGACTCGACACCCCCGGCAATGCCCACTGAGATTTCGCCGAGCATCAACCGCCTGGCGATGCTGTGAATGGCCGCGCCACCCGAGGCGCAGTTCTCATGAAACGTGGTCGCGGGTGTGGTGTGCGGCACGCCGGCAAACTCCCCTGCCGTCTTGGCGAGATTCGGTGAGCGTGGGTCCTGCATCACCCAGCCCATGCACGTATACTCGACGAGGTTCGGATCGAGCTTCGTCGTCTCGAGGAGAGCCTTGATGATGTGTGTAGCGAGAGGCCGCGCCTGCAGGCCGGCTAAGCCGCCGCCTATGGCACCTATGGGGGTACGAACTGCTCCAACAATAACGATCTTGGGAAGGCTCATGAGGTTCTCCTTGATGGCCCGCAGGTATACCACTTTCACATTTTCACACCAGCCACGCGAGCGATGCCTGCGATGGCCTGATCGCAATTGTGCAATCGACGGAAACGAATGCGTGCGCAGTTAGAACGGCACGGAGAACAACAAGGTTGGAACCAAACTGATCGCCGAGCTGTCAAAGCCATAGGTGACGACAAGCTGGGGGATGAGAGCACCATGATGGGTAACAACGGCAAAGCCAGCACCAGCAGCCAAGTAAAGAGCGTGAACGAAACCACCCTGCCCGTCAGGTACGGCGTCGTGAACAAGTCCGACCTGTGGCTCGAAGGTCAAAACGACATCACCCACTTGGGTCATGAATCGATCGACAGCCAAAAAGGCAGTCCCACCCCAGGCCCCAAACTCGGGCGAGAATTCGATGGCCACTGAGGGAATCAACATCCAGTCTTGGTTCAAAGGGATGTTGAGGCCAAAGCCCACACTCACGTACACACCATAGTGGGCAATATCCGGAGAGACCCCCACGGTCTCGAGCGCTCCCACTATGACCACGGGACAGATGCCGGGCGGCTCCGTTTTCACGGTCGGCTCCGCCGTCTCGCCAACAACCACGTCGTCCCGAACGGAACCAGAAGGGTCGGCCGCAGGTGTTTGGGCAAAAACGATCAGAGCCGCAAAACTAAGGGGGCTCATAGGGCATCACTCTCTAGATGGGTGATCATCTCATCGATTGCAGCAGGCAAGAATACCCCACCCGCTTCCAGGACCGCGCGGTGAGTTCTTAGAGCCTGGCCGACCTCCGGCATGGATGTCGGCACTCGAGAGCCATGGCTGTGCAATCCTGTAACATTTTTCGCAGCCGTGTTCGCGAGCAATTCATCGATGTTTTGCAGAGAGGAGCCATAGGACAGCGCTTGCGCCACTCCCGCAAGCAGCAGATGGGAGTGGGCCGACCCATCGGGCAAACGAAACTCGATGGTCGGTGGACTCAGGACTCGCCCGTCCGGAGCCGTAACGGTGACCGGCAGGCGAATCAGGGCGCGGCGGTCCCGCGCGCCCCAGAACACACTGCTCGGTGCCTCTTTCGCTTGGGTGATGCGCACGAACGAACGAGGATCACGATTTCCCAGCGCCATCAACGCGCCGCCGATGGTGGCCAGTCCGCCGATGAGCCACTTGGCGGGTTCTTGCATGTGTGCAACTGTCTGCCCACTGGCCGTGTGAACACCGTCGACCATGGGAGAGAAGTGGAAGTGCAGGCCATTTCCTGCATGCCCCTCGCCAATGATGGGGTCGAAGCTGCAATCCATGCCCATCTCGAGCGCGAGATTGTGCAACACCCATTGCGTGAGCGCCACACACTCGGCGGCCCGAGGAAGAGGTGTCAGTGCCAGCTCGACCTCGTGTTGTTCCCAGACCACCTCACCCGGGGCCATCGCCCGCACGTAGCCTACTTCGGCATGGCCGTACTTGATCGGTATACCGATCTCACCGAGCAGGGTCATGGCGCGGCGGCGCAAAGGCTGACTGAACGCAACTGGCGTGGTTGAGTGGTAGCCGTGGTCATCCTTGCCGTAACGATCACTGTGTGTCCACAGCCGGCCGATGAAATACTCGATCTCGCCCAAGGCCCAAAGATCGACGCCGGTCTCCACACGCGCCCGTTCATAGGCTCTTTGCACAATCGTATCTGGCGACTGTGGCAGAGGCTGACCATCTGCCCCCACGTGTCGGCACAACACGGCGAGGGTTGGTTCAGGCGCGAACGGATCAATGAACGCCGTTTCGATCTTCGGCCGCAACACGACATCGGAAGCGCCGGTGGGAACATTGCGAAACAGGCTCGAGCCGTCAGCCCGTTCACCGCCAATGAAGATGTCCCGCAGATGGCCAACACTGCGCGGCACAAAGTCTAGCGCCTTGAGCCAGCCATCGCCTCCCATGTGCATGAGACTGATCAGACGGATGTTGTCCTTCTCGACCACGTCAATGATGTGGTCGAGGGTCCACTGTGCGGCGGGCACTCCCAGCTCTCGTTCCAGGCGGCTCACACCCAAATCCGATTGCATTTTCGGGGTCTCTGAATCTCGTGTCATTGCATCATCCTTCGTACGCCATGCTTAGCGCACACCTTGGCACATCGCAATCGAGGTGAGCGGATCGCGTACGGCCAACAGTTGAATCGGTTCGACGCCGCACCACATTGTCGGTTATGCGGTTGGCAACGACCTGGGTATCGGGCTAGCTTGGCCGTTGAATTGAGGCATGGGAGAAACACAGATGGGTTTTGTGAAAATGGGACTGCCACTCATCATCGTAACAGTGGCGGCATGTGCTCCGGCTGAGCAGCCCCCTTACTTGGAGTTTGCCGTGTTGAAAGGCACGCCCTACGAGCGCGGCGTGCAACACGGAGAGCGGTTCTCGAGCAAGATCCGTTCGCTGTACACTCAGATGTTGACGAACTCGATCTTGCCCAATCTCAACCGCGAGCAGCCCGACATTGGGCAAATCCTGCTCCTCTACGGGCCAGACGGCGAAAAGAAGTACCAGGATGGCAAGTTCTCTGAACAGGTACTCCTCGATAGCGCCTTGGAGCTGCAAAAGTCGATTCCCGAGACCTATTTGGAAGAGATGCGAGGCATCGCCGACGGTGCAGATCTCTCACTCGAAGAGATCCTCGTCCTCAACACCTTCTTCGAATCCGTGTTGACGGTTCGCACTGCGCAGTTGCTCATCCGTCACAACGCTGAGCCGATGATCACGAGCTTCTCGGTGCTCGATATCGATGCCGATGGGCAGGACAATGACGGCGACACAGACATCGACGAAGCGGGCGAAGGCCTTCTCGATGCCTATGACCCCTCACCCCACGCCCTGTTTGTCAACGTCCCCACCGATGCCGCTGTGCGCGTCGTTTTCCACGACGCCGACGGAGTCGATCCCTCGACGGTTAGCATCGACGTCGGCGATGCCATCTACGCGCAGGGCGATGCTGGCGTGACCATGACCGAACTCGATACCCTCCCTGATGAGCCGAAACAGCTGGAGGTGACCTTGGCGCCTCCCGGCGGATTCAAATCCGCAGCCGCCATCACCTTCCACATTCAGGCCGGAGATCGGTCTTGGGTCACCAACCCCCCGCCATCCCACGCACGCTTCATGCGAGATCAGTTTGTCGTCATCGGCACCGTCGGTCTCAACCAACAGCCCTACGATGTGGAAAACCGCGCTCGCGCCAACGACCGCTTTCAACCGCCGTCAATCGGTTTTGCCGCCTGCCGAAATGCCACCATCGACGGCGACATCGTTGCCGCACACCATTTCGCATTGCTCGACGCCGGCACCTCGCACAAACACGCCGCCGTCATCGTCTATGTCCCCGATGAGAGTTGCGCCTGTGACGTCGATTGCACGCCGTGCGCCTGCGATGCCACAGTGGCCTGCGATCCCGATTGCGCATGCGACTACGATTGTACGGCATGCGGCTGCGACACCACGCCCTCCTGTGACCTATCCACGCCCCACGCCACCGTTGGTTTCACGGGCATGGTGTGGGGGGTGTCCGGCATGAACATGAGCGGTCTGGTGTGGGCCGGCAACGTCTCCGACAGCATCGACAATCCACTGTACGCAGAGGTCAATGAGCGACTGGTCTTCGCCAAGCTGCTCGCGAAGGGAGTGCCCATGGGCATCATGGGTCGCGAGGTACTCTCCCGCCAGAGCACTGTCGCCGGCGGCCTCGGGACCTTGTCAAACATGACTCCGACACTGGGTTGGAATTTCCTTTTGGCCGACGCCGAACGGGAAATGGCCATTGCCGAAGTTGACGCCAACACCCGCAATAGCGCCGATGGCGGCTTCTTCGCATACAACAGCGACGACCTTGACGATCGCGGTCGGTTCCTTGCCAGCACCAGCGCCGACGACATACGCATGGCGGGACATTTTCAGGAGAACACCGACGACATCGACACCAGTCTCGAATTTGGCGGCTTCCACTTCCGCATCCCGCCGCAGCGCGTCTGGAGTCCCTATTATCACCGCTCACAGCGGGCGTTCTACCTACTCGGTGACACACTGCGGGCAAAACAGGGAAGGATTGACGGCGATGAGGCAACTCGCATCCTCGCAGATCTCAACTTCGCCGACCAACGGGACTCCATGAACGCCTCGGTCTACGAACCCCAGAGCGGTCGCATGCGCGTCGCCGCCGGTGCCGTACCCGCCACGGACGAGCCGTTTGTCGACGTGGATCTCGAAGCTGGATTCGCAGGTAAGGA
>MGST01000050.1 GCA_001798605.1 Deltaproteobacteria bacterium RIFOXYA12_FULL_58_15
CGGGATGGCTAGAAAGACCCGAGTTTGGACGTAACTTCTCAAATCATCGTGGTGGTGGCCTTGACGTTTGTGATCCACTTGATCACGACGCTCTCCTACGCGGTTCGAATTGTGGGGATCAGGACGGGACGCATTGCGGTCTCATTTGCGTTGTTCAACGTCCTCGTTCTCGTGTCTCGAACCTCCAATTCGATTCAGGCCCCGTTGCTGGCAAAATATGTGGAGAATGGTATTCACGTCGCCGCCACAAACGACATCGAAGTTACTTTTCGTTTGATTCTTGTGGCCTCAACAGTAGCCACTCTGATTGGCATACTTCTGATCCCGATCTTTCAAAGGGTCTTCACGCGAGCTGTTGAGAGCTTCGTGGTCCATCGGTCCGTTCCAAGCGTCATCATGCACGGATTCTCCAAAGGCGGTTTGCGACATCTTGTTGACTGCCTCTGTGTGCCATCCGGACAAAATATCCACGCTCTGCGTTCATTTGGACGGATTCCGTTTCGCCTCCTGCTCGCGAATGTTGTCGCCGTTGCATTGTTGACCGTCGGTGTTCTCGCTTCGCTCTACGCCGGTTATCTAGCGCCGGAGGTGCGGGTAACCGCGCTCAGTCTGTCGCCGATCATCAACGGCGCAGCGACGATCCTCATGTTCATCATGATCGATCCATATTTGTCGGCATTGACTGACGACGTGGTCGCCGGCGACCTCGCGCCATCGGCATTTCGACAGGCCGTCATTCAAATGGTGGCGGCCCGCACAGTCGGTACAATTGTAGCCCAATTGCTCTTCCTTCCGGCGGCGTCAGCCATTGCGGCTATCGCCCGGCACATTTGACAGGCATGAGGGCAAGGCGATCCGCCACCCGCGCGGTCGCGGATAAACCACGACCCCACATGGTTTGGCTCAAATCGGCGATATGGAGTTTTTCGAATGAGCCCTAGTTGAGTTGTTCGCGGCGAGTCATCAACTCTTCCCAACGGGCAAAGAGCTCTGCCGACCGCTTGCGGGTTGTTTCCAGTTCATCGTGAATCGTCCTCGCCTTGCCAGGGTCGTCGCGCCAAATGTCTGGGGCGGTGAGCTCCCTCTCCAGATTGCGGATCATGGCGTCGCACTCTTCAATCGTGGGCTCGAGCTTCTCGAGCTCGATGCGCTCACCGTATGTGAGTCCCTTCTTCTTGGACTCAGGCTTGCCGCTCGTCTTCTCGTTGCGCCCATGGGGCTCATTGCGCTCACTCGCGCGCTGCTGTCGTTGCGCACGAGCGCGATCTTTGGTGTCGGTTGCGGCCCGCTCCTTCAGCTCTTTGAGACGCACGCCGGCGTAGTGGCTGTAATTACCTTGCACAAAGGTGACGGTGCCAGGCTCGAGGTACTCGTACTCGAAAGCGATGATGCCGGTGCAAACCTTGTCGAGAAAATAACGGTCGTGGGTAACAACCAACACGCAGCCCGGAAAGTGGATGAGGGCGTCCTCTAAAATGTTGAGGGTGGGGATGTCGAGGTCGTTGGTCGGCTCGTCGAGGAGGAGCAAATTCGCCTCTTCCAGGAGAAAGCGGGCTATGGCCAGGCGATTTCGCTCACCGCCGCTCAGAGAATCGACGGTGCGGCCGTGGGTGGGTACGGGAAAGCCGAATCGGTCAAGCCATGCCTGCACCACAACGGTGGCCGCGCCACCGCCGGGCGCGACGACGTCGGCCCCGTCTGGGGCGACGATCTCACGAACGGTGGCCTGTGGATCCAACAGGGCACGCTGTTGATCGAAGTAGGCCATACGGGTGTTCTTGCCGATGGTGATGTGACCCGTGGTGGGTTTTTGATTGCCAAGTATGAGTTCCAACAACGTCGACTTGCCGCAACCATTTGGACCGATGATGCCAATGCGCTCGCCCCGACACATCTCCAAGGTCAATCCATCAATGAGGCTCCTTTCCGCGTACGACATGTGTACGTCGGCAAACTCGAGGATACGGCCACCGAGACGCGGCGGTTTGCCAAAACGGAATTCGTTCACGAAGGTTTCACCGCCACGTTTGCTCAGTTCCTCTTGAGCCTTGTCGAGCCTTTCCAAACGGGCTTGCTGTTTGGTGCTGCGGGCGCTAGGTGATCGGCGCGCCCATTCGAGCTCGGTCATGAGGATGCGCAATTGTCGATGCTGGGTGCGCTCGCTGTGCGCCATTTCGATGGCGCGGGCCGCGAGGTAGTCGGTGTAGTTTCCGGCGTAGCTTTTGAGGGTGCCCTCACGCAACTCCCAGAGATGCTCCACAACGTCATCGAGGAAGTAGCGATCATGGGTCACCAAAATCACCGCGGCCTTGCTCTCGATCAACCACTGTTCCAACCAATCAACGGTGTTGGTATCGAGATGGTTGGTGGGCTCGTCGACGAGGAGAAGTTCGGGTTGCTGCAGAACAACCTGTGCAAGGGCAACGCGCCTTTTCTCACCGCCGCTCAGGTGCCCGATCTCGGCGTTCAGATTGGGGACATTAAGCTGGGCCGCGACCTCATCAATGCGGTGTTGATAATCCCAACCACCCAACTGCTCGATCTTCTCGAGCAACGGGGCTGACTCAGCCTGCATGTTGGTGGCGGCCCTCTGGTAAGCCTCTATGGCTCTCCGCAGCTCAACCAATCCATCTTCCAACGCATCCCTAACGGTAACGGTAGGGTCGAGAGTCGGCACCTGCTCGAGAAAGGCCATGCGCGTGTTCTTGCGCATAATGACCCGGCCCGCATCGGCGTCGAGACGTCCAGCAATGATGTTGAGCAGAGTCGACTTGCCAGCGCCGTTGGCGCCGATAATGCCAATCTTGTTGCCCGCGTCGATGCCCATCGTCGCATCGACGATGAGTGGCCGTCCGTCATGGCTCTTGGTGACGCCGTCCAGGCTCAATAGGTTCTGACTCACGCAGGGCGAGTAGCACGAAATCGAACACAGGGGAAACGTCAGCTTTGGCTAGCACCTTTGGCTGCTCAGGAAGTACGTGTGGCTCGGAGCATGAGCTCGACGACCTGTCTGGCGAAGGTTGACGGGTCGGGGATGTCAGAGCCTTCGGCCAACAACGCCTGACCCAATAGGAGCTCTGCAAACTCACCAATCATGGGAGAGTCCGCATCCTTCATGAAGACTTGATGCAGGGCATCTAGGAGGGCGTGATTGGAGTTGAGCTCAAGGATCCGGCGTTGCGCGGGTCCACCACCTTTGCCCTTGAGCAGGAGCTTTTCGAGCTGCGGACTGTAGTCGTGATCTGCGCCCACAAGACACGCCACCGACTTGGTCAGTCGACTCGACAGGCGGACTTCCTTGACGTGGGCATCGAGTTTCTTTTGCATGGCAGCCAGGAGTTCGCCGTACACCTCGGCCTTTGCCTCACGCTCGGTCTTTGCCTGTTTCTTTTCTTCTTCGTCGCCGAGATCGATGGTTCCCTTGCCGATTGATTTGAGGCGTTTGCCGCCAAACTCAAACAGGTGTTGGGCCAACAGTTCGTCCACCGGCTCGAGCCAGTAGAGCACCTCGTAGCCCTTTGCCGAGAAGGTTTCGAGCGACGGCAGGTTCTCAACCAGCGCGCGAGACTGTCCCGTGACAAAGTAGATCTCGCTTTGCTCTGGTTTCATTCGGGCGACGTAGTCCTCAAGGCTGGTGAGATTACTCGGGTGATTCGAAGACTGAAACAGCAAGAGTTTGGTCAAGCGATCGCGATTGTCGAAGTCGGAGTGCACCCCTTCCTTGAGGGCGCGACCGAAGCCCTTCCAGAACTTCAAGAAGTCGTCGTATTTGTCTGCTTTGAGTTGGTCCAAGAAGCCCAAGACCTTCTTAGCCAAAGCCTTGCGAATCAATCCTATCTCTCGCGTGGTTTGCAGCATCTCACGCGACACGTTCAATGGGAGATCTGGACACTCCACGACCCCGCGCACAAAACGGAGGTAGCGTGGTAATAGATCCGAGCACTGTTCAATAATCCGAACCTTCTTTGAGTAGAGCTGCAGTCCACTCTCGAAGGCTTGGTAGAATAGATCGTTGGGAGGTTGCGAGGGAATGAAAAGAAGTGCTTGGTATTCGAGACTGCCCTCGGCGTGTTGGGTGATGACGGTGAGGTAGTCATTCCAATCATGGCTGATGTGGCGATAGAACTCTTTGTACTCCTCGTCTTTGACCTCAGACTGTGGCCGTGACCAGATCGCCTGCATTGAATTGAGCGTCCGATCTTCCACAACCACCGCAGGTGGCGCTTCAGCCGATTTCTTCCCGGTGCCTTCAGCCTCCTGTTCACGGTAGACCCGCATCTGAATCGGATAGGTGACAAAATCTGAATACTGTTTGACGATGCGACTGAGAACAAACTCGCTGGTGAAATCCTCAAGGCCGTCCTCTGCGTCCTCCGCTTTCAGGTGCAAGGTGATGGATGTTCCCCGCTGTTCTCGCTCCACGTGGCTCAATTCATAGGAGCCGTCTCCCGAGGATTTCCACTGTACGGCGACGTCTTGTCCGGCCCGCTTGGTGACCAAGACGACAATGTCCGCCACCATGAAAGTGGAGTAGAAGCCAACGCCAAACTGGCCAATAAACGCCGGCGGCAGGTCTTTGCTGCCAGTATCGCGCCATTGGCGCAACAGCTCTTTGGTGCCCGAGTGGGCAATGGTGCCAATGTTTTCGATCACCTCTTCTTCGGACATGCCGATGCCCGAGTCATGAATCGTCAACGTGCGCGTCTCGGGGTCGGATTCCAGGCGGATCTCAAAGCGCTCATCGCCTCGCAAGAGCTCATGGTTTGTCAAAGACTCGAAACGCAACCTGTCGAGAGCATCTGAGGCGTTGGAGATGAGCTCGCGCAGGAATATGGCCTTGTTGGAGTAGAGAGAGTGAATCATCAGATCCAACAGCTCTCGGGTCTCAGCTTTGAAGGTGTGTGTGCTGCCTTTGGATGGCATCTGCCGCTACCTCTCTGTCTCGTATGTGTAGGTTGTGTCGGACCGCCACATAGCGGAATTGGGCCCAATCGAGCAAGACCGAGCCGGTTCGCCAGGTTCACCAGTCTCATTCAATTTGTGTTGGCGAAGATGGGAAGGTGGTTCCATTCCACACGCACGTCTTGCGGAGTGTCACCAACAAGATTAGATTGCGCCACCCATAAAAGACTGAGGCTCTCGATCGATGGCAGTATTGCAGTTGGCCTTTGCACTCGTGACAATAGCGGGTTCGTTTGTCTTGCGGCGTAACTGGGGACGGCTTGAGGGACGGCGGCTGTTCCCCTTCGCTTTGCGCTTGGGGCTGGTGTTGTGGATGTTGGTTGCCGTCACGGTCCTCTCGGCCACCGTTGCGTGGCTCGGCGACATTCCCTTTCACTGGGGCGCGATCGGCAAGATCCTCGGCACAGGCGCACTGTTGGTCTGGCCCATTCTGTTGGTGCCGGCACGGTGGGCGCGATTGCCGGCTGCGGCCATCATTATCGGACTCACGGTACTTGGGTCATTTGACCTGATGTACTCGCGTCATTTTGGCACCTTGCTCCCCCTGACAGCGGGCTTCGGTGCCGGACAAACTTGGGCAATTCGTGAGAGCATCGGCACCTTGGTTCGGTTTCAGGACTTGTGGCTTCTGCCCACTGTTCTTGCCAGCTTGGGAATCGCGTTTGTCTTGCCGTCTACCTTGGTAACACCGGACTCGGCTTTGGCTGACAATCGTCGATTTGCCCTTATCTCCGTCTTCGCTCTGCTCCTGCCTGGTCTTGCGCTGGTTGGATACAATCTCAACCATTGGCGTACCCGCAAGGTTCTATCTCACGCGCGTATGGCGCGGCATCTCGGGGTCTATGGAACACACGTTGTCGATTCCATCCGGCTTGTTCGTGAGTGGTGGCAAAAAGGCAATCCCACAGTTGGCGACCTGGAGACGGTGGGTGCCTACGTTGAGCAGCAGCTGAAGTCTCGTCCATTGACGGCCGATGGAGAACTCTACGGCGTGGCTACGGGCAAGAGCGTCTTGATGGTGCAGCTCGAGTCGGTGCAGCGATTTGTCATCGGTCTCGAGGTCCATGGCCAAGAGATCACTCCCTATCTCAATCGTCTCGCGGAGTCGGCTGCCTACTTTCCGCACATCTCAGATCAAACAGGTGAATCGAACACCGCGGACACAGAGTATTTGGTGCACAACTCACAGCATCCCATGCGGCAGGGGGCGGCTGTGTTTCGCCGGCCCGACAACGATTTTGTCGCGCTGCCGAAGCTGCTGGCTGATGCGGGGTACACAACCGTCTCCGCGCATCCGTGGGATCGAGGTTTTTGGAACCGCGCAGTGGTTCATCCCAAGTACGGTTTTCAGCGCAGCCTTTTTCGTCGGGAGCTGGGTGGAGTCGTCGACCGGGTCGGTTGGGGAAGCTCTGACCAGGCGTTCTACGAGCGGATGCTCCCCGTTGTTACGGAACTCGACCGGCCATTCTTCGTGCACATGATCACTCTCATGTCGCACCACCCGTACACGTTCTATCCCAACGCGCGCAAACGCCTCGACCTCGGTGAGATCGAAAGTACGATGCTCGGTGCCTACCTTCATCTCATGCACGAGGTCGACTACTCCCTGCGGGATTTCATCGCCGCACTCAAGGAGCGTGGAGGGATGAAGGACACCCTGCTGGTCATCTTTGGAGATCACGACGCGCGCTTGCAGATTCCCAAACAGGAGATTGCGACTGCCGCCAGGATGCTCGGTGCTTCAGAAGCGGTGATCACGCAGATCGGCCACCGGGACCCCCGCGTCGATTTTGTTCCATTGTTCATCGTGCTGCCGGGCGGCGAGCTTGAAGGTGAGCAACAGATTGTTGGGGGACAAATCGACGTCGGACCCACGTTGTTGCATCTGCTGGGTATGCCACAACCACGAGCATTCATGGGTCGGCCGCTCTTGCCAGGCGCACAAGGATTTGTGGCGCGTGTTGATGGGGTGGTGCTCAACAACACTCACGCCTATTTGAGCTATGGTATCGATATTCCCGCAAGTGGTCAGTGTGTTAGTTTCCCGGAGCAGGAGCTCTTGAAACCCGTTGCGTGCGCAGGCTTGATGGACCGCGGCGTCGACCAGATCACGGCTTCTTGGAAGATCACCGAGTTCAATATGGCGGCATTGATCAATGGTTTGCCGAACGGCAAGCCATCGGCAGAGATGGGTGGCACCACCCGCTGACACCATGCACCGATTTGCCGAATATCTCAAACGCCGCGCGGCGTTGCCGGGTGCGGTAATCAGCAGTCTCGATATCGATGGGATCGTCGCAGCATTATCCGTCGCAGAACTGCCACAGGCACCGATGGGTTATCTGCGCGCCCTTGTCGATGCTTGGGTCGATTACGCTGAGATCGAGGCGATGGACGCCTCGCTTGTCGACACGGCAACCCTCCCGGCCTGCGCAGCCGCGATGAACAACGACGTTGATTGCATTGGAGTGTTGGAACAAACGGTACGCACGATCATCGATCGGGGCACCGTTTGCGGTCGCGCCGCGCGTAAGAATCATCCTGGGCTCGACGCCTATGGGGCACACATCGACCACATTGAAGACCTTGACGGGATTTCGGCACACCGATGGCTCGCTCTCGAGAGGGGAGAGAAGGACGGTGTGTTGAAGATGGAGCTGCGTTGGCCCGAGGACCTCGCGCCTCCAGATTGGGCGACGTCAATGTTGTCCGACGCCGTCAAAGGGACATTGCATCGGCGCGCGCGATCTGATGCTGCATGGGCTGGTGCCGATGTGCTCGAAGACCTGTTGACCACTCCAGCGCGAGAGGAGCGGCTCCTCGCCGTCGCACGCACCGCTGGCAAGATTGGCGTCGTTGCCATGCAAGCCGATGGCAAAGTCTTTGCCAGCAGTAGCACGGTGGTCGGTGACGTTGCGCCGCTGCTCAAAGCTCGAATTGCCGAGCATGGGGTGTCTCTTGTCGCCGGTCCTGCGAGTGGCCTCGACGTCATCGGTATGGGTTTGCCCTGTGAGGTGGTGATTGTCCGCGATGTGGCCTTACACCAGGCGGCCAGTGATCTGTCGGGGCCGCGTGTCGAGTCCCTCGCTCGAGTCATCGGCGAAAGGGTGCAGAGACCGCGTCAAGCATGGGAACGTCTCGATCCAACGACGCTCGGTCTGGTGGAGTATCAACAAAACCTCTCCAGTGATTATGTTCGGTTGGTTCTGTCGATGGCGAGAGCACGCGCTCGGCAGCGACCGACGAGGGTTGAGGCACCCAAGAGCAGCCCCCGCTTGTCTTTGGCGAAGTCGATAGCCGACCTTAAGGTGGGACTCGTTGTCGATGGGGTGGTGACGCAGATAGCGCCATTTGGTGCCTTCGTGAATATCGGTGTCGGGCGAGCTGGTTTGGTGCACATCAGTGAGCTCGCAGACGCGCGTGTCGAACGGCCCACCGATGTCGTGCACGTAGGGCAACGAGTGGTCGTCCGGATCATTGGCGTCGATCTCGAGCAAGGCAAGATCTCCCTATCATTGCGAACCAAGTCTGACCGGTCTGGCAACAGCCACAGTGGCTCAAAACGCAAACAGGCTCTCGATGCCCTTGGTAAATTGTTCAAGTGAACGAGCAACGAGCAACGAAGGCGCTGGTGTCGTTATGCGGCCATTCGCCGTCTTCTTCTACGCCACCACAACAGAGTGTTTCCCAGTACGCACACAGACAAAAGCGGTGATGGGGTCGTGCTGCATCCCCCCACCATCGCGTTGCCGCGGTTGTCTATGGGACCGCCGTCCTGTGGCATGACCGCAGCGGTACAGTCACTGCCATCACAACAATAGGAAGGTGAGCCACCGCCACAGATCAGGCTTTGGCACTCCAAGGCATTCTCACAGGGGACGCCTCGGGCTTTGTTTCCTGGAACACGGCAGCGACCAGCCGCAACGCCAGGGTCGCTGCCCACACAGGACGCGCCGGAGAGAAAGTCGCAATCGGCGTCATTGACACAGAAGGCAACACAACGAAACCAGCCGTCCAAGTCCCGATCACAGACTGCGTTGGTGCCCATGGCCGTCGGACAATCGCTGTCTTCGATGCAACCATCGGCACCGATGAAGCACACGGGCCCCACTGCGAGAGTGAGTGCGTCAGAGCAGAAGCTGCCGGTTGGGCAGGCTATGGTGTCGCAGGCGGCTGCACAGAATCCCGGGTTGGGCACCGTGGCAGGGGCGTTCGGCACGTCGGGATGAGAGGCACAAAGACTATTCAGACAATCGCCGTCAACGTAGCATGCATGGCCGTATTCTGTCCGACCCGCGGAGCAGCTGCCGCCGTTGCAATAGGTGTTGATGGTTGTGGCTCCACGATTGACCATGAGCACGGGACAGTCGTTGTCGACACTGCAAGTGAAGGCCAAAACGGGGTAAAGATAGCAAGCGCCAGTGACGTCGTCGTCGTCGAGGTTGCGAAAGAACGTGTGGGTGCGACCGCCGCGGTAGTGCATGGTGGCGGCGGGATGCGGGGTGTGCTCGAGACCGAGCACGTGACCAAGCTCGTGAACGGCGATGGACTCGATATCGTAGACGTTGGCTTCACCCAGCGTGCCAAAGGGGAAGTCTTGATCGTTGAGCTTTATGCTGCCTGACAAATAGGTAACACCTGCGCGCTCGCGCAGGGTTACTCCTAACGCCCCATCGAGGTAACCGGGCCAATCGGTGCTGACAAAATCAACTTCAACCTGGGGAGTGGTTGGCACCTGGTTGAACGCAAAACCACTGCAGTCGACGTTGCTCCATGTCTGCAACGCCTGTTCAATGGCCACAAGGTCGGAGCCATCGCTCACCTCGTTGCTTCCAGAGACGATCTGAACACTGGCGGAGGCATTGGTCCAACGGTAAGCCTCACCACTGCTGTTCGCGTCAACGGTGAAGCCGACGAGCACCCAATAGGTGGCGCAGACCGTGACGTTGATGCCTGCTGCGCTCATGGTTGATCGGTCGCTTCCTCTCGACTTGCATGGATGACACGCGCGATGGCGGCCATAACCTCTGCGACATAAACGACGTCCGACCTTTTGTGTGAGAGCTCACCATTCGGCAGAATGGTGGTCGTGTCTGTGGTTTGTGAACCACCCGTCAACCCACAAGCCGGTTGTGGATCATCATCGAGGAGAATCGCCCCCAGCGCCATTCCCACCAGGTAACGACCACCGTCCGCATGCACATAGGTCATCAACAACAGGCGTTGTCCCGGTCGGAGGACGGCATCACCCACGACCTCAACCACGCGATTGTCGATCCTCCCGCCCAGTTGGGTTACCTCGATTGTGAGCTGGGATTTGCCCTTGAGCGTCTGCTCGATCCGAACCGTAGTGTCGGTCATGATGGTCTTGCCAACGGCATAGGAGTGTTGCCGAGTCACCACGCCAATGACGATGAGGTCTGCTTTGGCGACCTGCTCGTCCAAGCTGCGCTCGGCCATGAGTGTCGCCTCGGCAGTCACAGGCGCGATGAGCATCAAGCCAATTAGGCACAGGCGACGAGACATCCCGCAATTGTCGCGTCGCCGTCGTGCGGTTGCAAGGGCGAACGAACCTGATTTTCTAACGGTCGTACGGCATTTGACCTTTTGCGACTGCAGGGCCAAATCGCTTGGAGAAGAACCGCCAGGTTGTGTTTTCTTCTTTACATAACCGCTACTCTACTCCACACCGACAAAGCGGCAATTCATCACCACCGCGCAGCCTCAAAAATCAAGGCGAGCATACACCACAACGCGTCGGTCGGGGAGGTTGCGATGCGATAGACATTCAGTCCTGGCGTGGTGGGCTTTGTCTCGAATTTGTCGATGGCTTTCGTTGTGCTAATCATGGTTGAAATCCTCGCTGGCTGAAGCAAATGGAGCTTGGCCGTCGAAGGCCAAGCTCCATTTTTCCACCAAGTCCGATAGTGTGGCGAGCCAAAGGGCATCGGTGGCGCAGTCCCTTTGTTGTGGTACTGTGAAGTTACAACCAGTCATTTGATACTGTTGATGTTGAGATTTGGATGACCGGCAAACAGCCAACATCTTCTGATTACTTGCAGAGCGTGCAGCCTACGTAGGCAGCTCGTTTGTTGGAGCAAGTATGAGAGTTGAATCGATCCGGCTCAGAAATTTCCGTGCATTTCGCGACGTGCACATGCGCGATATTCCGGGCTTTTGTGTGCTTGTCGGAGCCAATGGTACCGGCAAGAGCACGTTGTTCTCGGTGTTTGCTTTTCTGCGCGATGCCATGACTACGAACGTAACTGCTGCTTTAGGTCGGCTTGGTGGCAGTCGTGGTTTCCATGAGGTGCGCTCCCGTGACTCAACGGGGCCAATCGAAATTGAGTTGAAGATCCGTGCGGATCTCGGACGTTCCCAGCCGAGTCTGATCACCTATAGTTTGACTCTTGATGAGCGGGATGGACGACCTGTGGTGGCGAGGGAGATATTGAAGTACCGCCGTGGTAGCGGAGGCCAACCGTGGCACTTCCTTGATTTCAGTTGTGGCTCTGGTGAAGCGGTCACAAATGAGATGGATACGGTTACTGATGAGAGATTGTTGCAGCGTGAGGCGCAGACCCTAAAGAGCCCAGACATTCTGGCCATTAAGGGACTGGCTCAATTTGAGCGTTTTCCCGCTGCCGTTTTGTTGGGCTCCCTAATAGAAAATTGGCACTTGTCCGACTTTCACATCAGTCGTGCGCGACCTGAACAGGAGTCAGGCTATGCCGAGCATCTTTCACGGGAGGGAGAGAACCTGTCGTTAGTAGTTGAGTACCTGCAGAAGCAGCATCGAGATGTATTCAGGAAGATCCTCCAACGTCTCGCAGAACGCGTGCCGGGGATCACTCATGTAGAGTCCAAGGAGACGGAGGAGGGGCGCGTTCTTCTTAAATTTCAGGATGGGGCATTCGAGGACCCGTTTCTGGCTCGGTACGTCTCGGATGGAACAATCAAAATGCTCGCATATCTAGTGCTGTTGCTTGACCCCAAGCCTCACCCCTTGCTTTGTGTGGAGGAGCCGGAAAACCAGCTCTATCCGTCGCTGCTGAGTGATCTTGCTGAAGAGTTTCGCAGTTACGCTGTGCGAGGTGGGCAGGTGTTTGTTTCTACCCACTCGCCAGACTTCTTGAATGCCGTCGAGGTTGGTGAGGTGTTCTGGCTCATCAAGGAGAAGGGCTACACGGTGGTTCGGCGAGGCAAGGATGAACCCCAGCTTGTTCGGTACATGGAAGAGGGTGACAAGCTTGGATATCTTTGGAAACAGGGACTGTTTGAAGGCGCAGACCCACAATGAAGAACCTTGTATTTCTACTCGAGGAGATTTCCGCAAAGGACTTACTTCGGGGACTGATTCCTCGAATTGTGCCAAGCTGCGTTGTTCTCCGACGCCTGAATCACGCGACGAATCGGCATGCGCGCTTCAGCCCCAGCCGGGCGCGAGCCTCCGAGGAATCGGGGCCTGCGCTATGCCGAGCGTTCAGTGCCGTTCGTGAGCAAATCCAGACGCTTGGGCAAGGGCCGCTCGGCCGCTGGATACGCGCAAGGCAGCTCGGCGTACAGTGCGCGGACGGCGTTGACGTCTGTTCGCCACGAGCGTGGGGAGCCTCGTAGGTGCGTGCCGTCATGTTAGTTCAACGGGTCGGTATTGCCTACGGCGCTATGCGAGCTGAACATGAAGTTGTCGAGCAAGACAACCGAGTCGTATATTGCATCGCCCTCGTCATGAATCGAGAACGTAAGGGTGAAGCGTTCCCCGCCCTGGATCGGCCAACTGGTGCGCAGCCAACCGGTGGAACCGTCGTTGTCAAAGCCGGTGCCGGTATTGGGGATCGGGTGGAACTCGTTCTCGAAGTAGTTGTTGTCCACCTCGATGGATCGTTTGTTGGGATCAAAGGAGATATTGGTGGGTTTGCCGTCGTTGGTCGAAGCGGCCTCGAGGACAGCGTAGAACGTGTCGTTGTAGCTTGCCTTCACGTACTCGGGATACTCGGCAGAGAAGTAATTGAGGTCGAAGGAAAAACTCTTTGCTTCGGGAGGGGCCTGGAGCTCAAGCACCACTTGGTGCAAGTCGAACACCTGTTTGTGGTCAAGGTTGGGGTGCTCGTCATTGCCCATGAAACGCGGCTCTGGATCTGCGAAGGCCTGGGCACTGAGTTGACCGCTGGTGGTTTGCGTATTGCCAATGGGTCCAGAGCCAAGGGCCAGAAAACGTCGACCTTCGAGGGGCAACAGCCGTGTCGAGCTGCCAAGTCTCTCGACGGCTTTGATAGCCTGCGCAGGTGCCGGGCCGCGGATGATTGCCCGACTGACGAACTCGGGGCGAATACCTAGAACCACGGCCGGTGACTCGATGTTGCGGTCACAGGCAAACATTGAATCCTCGCCTTCGACGAGGGTGCGACGATAGGCCTTCATCAGAGCGATAATGTCGCGCAACTCTCGATCACGCAGCTCATCATAGATGCTGGCGACATAGAGGATGCTCTCGTCGAGGGCGCGAACGTTGGCGTCGCGGTTGTCCTCCAGCGGATAGGTGATTTTCTTGAAGGTCTCGGCGTAGCGGACGATGGCGTCTCCCTTGAGCAGACCGAAGTTGCTCTTGAGCATGGTGCCCGCGGTGCTTTGCACCTTCAGGGTTTGCTTAGGGCTGCCGATGGGGCGGTACTCCGCCTCGAGCTCGAACGACGAACTCTTCAGTGCCGCGCCGTCGTGGTTTGTGGCGATCTCGAGGTGGTAGAGCATCTGGTCGCTCGGGGCGAGATACTGTGGGATCACCTCCGATGCCACCGATGACATCTGCTCGCCATGAAACTCCCTCACCTTCCAACCTGGGGGCAGGACCAATTTCAGGCGTACGTCTTTGATCGATAGATCAAAGGTCGAAACGAAATTCTCCTCTGCCATGATGCGGAGGATCTCCTCGCGGCGGTCGAGAAAGATGTAGGCGCCCCGTCCCTTATCGGTGACCGCGTCCATGAGCATGTCGTCGAAACCTTCGCCGACGGCAACACCCACGAGATAGATGCCCTGGCGGTTTGAATCCTCGGCGTGCTTGGCGATGGTCTCCTTGGTGAGTTTGCCCGTGTTGGCCCCACCGTCGCTCACGACCACGACGCGATTGGCGTGTTTGGCCTGATAGTTCTTCTCGACGACGTTGTACGCCATAGCGAGGCCGGCTTCGAAGTTCGTGATGTCAGTGGGCGTGATGGCCTTGAGCAGCTTCTCCAACTGCTCTGGCGTGTCACCGGTGACGACGTGGCCATCGAGTACGGTTGAAGCCTCACGACTTACGGTCACCAAGGAAATCACTTCACCAGGACGAAGCTTCTTCGCGAGCTCCGTGATGAAGGTCGTTGCGAGAGAGAAGGGCTCGCCAGCCATGGATCCAGAAACGTCAAGGAGCACCACCAGGTTCAAAGGAAGCATCTGGGCGCGTTCACGATCTGCGGAACGCACAGCGACCTGCATATTGTAGGTGCCCGGGCGGTCGCCAGCGCGCATCTCTGGAAGGACGGCGATCTCCGCCGTAGTCGGACTCGGGTAATTGAACGTGTAGTAATTGAGAAACTCGTAGGTGCGTATGTAGTCGGGGTGCACGTACCGGCGTGAGGTGATCAGCTTGCGCACAATGGTCGGTGACGCCATGGAGTTGGAATCGTCGGCAGATAGATACTTGGTTGTCGGCTCAGTTGGGAAATCCTCCTCGGGTTGTGACTTCTCAACCGGTGGTGAAGGTTGCTCGGGCTTCTTTCTGGTTTCTGTGTCATTCGCGGCACCTTGGGAGAGCTCACCGTCAGCATCAGCTTCAGCCATGACAGACTCGGCGACCTCCTTTTGGCTCGGCGATTTATTTTTGGCCGGAGCCTTCGCGGGTTTTGCCATCTTGTTCGCAGCCTTTGCTGACTTGGATGCCGGAGGTGGTGGCGAAGCTGAGGGTTGCGCGGTCGGCTCGGGGGCCGGCTCCGCTGCCGTGTCCTCCATGGCCATGGCTTCTGACTCCCCGGCCATGCTCGCCCCAAGGGTGCCAAGTCCTGGGGCGCCATACCCGCCCCCGCCATCACCCGCAGAGCTTGATTGGCTGCTCGATGGCACCGCGACGCTGCGTCGTGAAGCTTCGAATGGTTTGGGCATCTCGACATTGACGGCAACATCAACACACTGAGGCCGCGACGCGGTCACGAAGGGCGCTGGCTCAATCTCATGGCTGCTACTGGGCAGGGGCAGGTCGATGGCTCCGGCAATCGGAGCTGCAGACTTTGGTGGTGAGGTGCAGGCAAAGATGAAAGCGAGGGCGCACGCGCGAACGGCCATCGAGTTTCGCATGAGACGACTCCTGTTGGGATCGGCACCTTCATTGATATCCAAATGGGTATCCCCCGACCCGGCGAATACCCTACCAGAAGTTGAGAGGCGAGTAATGGCGAGACCTCAGTTGTTTTGCGACTTGAGCGACTTATCGGTCAATGGGTCGCGCGGGCCAACCACTGTCGCGCACGCTCCGTTTGATCCCCGGCCATGATGATCTCATCGCCTTCGATCCACGCGTTGGTACCGAGAGCTCGCTTCAGCTCCTTGACGAACATTTCGAGCAGAGCGCCCTCGAATAGAACGCCGCGCAGGATGGTCACGGTTTTGCCGGCGCGCCCTTTGCGTTCGCAGCTCAATGATGTCTTGCCTACTCTTTTTGGCACCAAACCCTTTGATTTGGTTGTGAGCGTTTCTTTGCTGGGCCCCTCTGGCAACTCGTCTCTGAGGCTTGCCAACGAGGCAAAAGGATTGTTTGTGGGAACCTCGTCTTCGAGGCTAATCCGTTGCTTGTTTTTGGATCGTTTGGCCATCGGTTGAGTCCGGGGAGTGGTCAGGCGAGCTCCGCCGCGACATCGGTCGGAGTGAAGTTGAAGTACTGCAGGCAAGACTCGAGACTTCTAAAGGAAGCGCCGAAACCGGGGAGTGTCTTGCTGCGAATCTTTGGGGCGAGTCGGAGCCGGCTGCAAAGGGCGTGCATGAAGGCGAACAGGGCTCCGGGGGCGAGGTCTTCCTCGATGGTAATCAGTTCGTCGACATTGCCGAGGTGGTGCTTGTACCAATCGTGGTGCAGGTCGGAGGCGAGGATGGCGGGAGTGATGAGACCCCAGTCAGAAAACTCGCGGAGCCTGAGGCAATCGAGGCCGAGTCGGGTGGCCACGGTTCCCATGGTGACGAAGCACCGCGAGAATTTGGTGCCATGAGTCAAGGGTAGGGTGGGTGCTGCGGCGTCCGCCGACAGAGGCAGGTCACACGGTGTTCGGCGCAGACGAAAATAGCTGGGACCATCGTGTTCGGTGCTCGCCCAGTCGAATAGTGGACCAACCTGCGACGGCAAGACGGGCTCGCAGACGACGAGTCCAGGAATGGTGTTTGCCCAGCTCGGGTCATTGATCGACTGATGAGTCTTGCCGTCGGTGAAGTAGCAGGTGCCGGCGTAGTGCGCAGCGTAAACGATTCGCGTCTCTTCGATGGCGTTGACATACATCTGTTCGAAGGCGCGTTTGTAGAACGCCGCATAGGTGTTCACCACTGGAGTCTTGCCCGCGAGGGCGAGGCCGCCAGCAAAGGACACCATGTCCTGTTCGCTGATACCCATCTCGTAGAAGCGCGGGTGCTCTTCGATGTCGACGAGATGGCATGCATTGCTCAAGTCGGCGTCGAGAACCACCAGCTCTTCACGTTCATCGAGAACGTCTGCGAGGTGTTTGGAAAAGGCTGTGCCGGTCGATTCAACCGTGGATGTTGGTTTCGGCAGAGTCGACGTCGGTGTTGCCCGGAACGAGTTCCTTGCTGCTTGAGCGACAAACTCCGTAAACAGGTCTTGCACCTCGCGGTCCCCGGCCAGCGACACCTGTTCTTCGAGCAAACGGAGGTAGAGCTGGTCATCTGGTACCTTTCCGTGCCAGGGTTGTCGACCGTTTTGGGGCTCGAGGTAGCGGCTACCCCCTGCCTTGTGAGTGTTGGCGACGATGACGGTGGGAGCTTTACTGGCGGATTGCCATGCCGCCAAGACCGCAGAGGCGTCGTGTCCGTCGATATTGACGCAGTCGAGACCAAAGCCCTCGATGACCGCGCTGAGGTTCTTGACTGGTTTGACGGCATCGATCCGCAGTGTCGACTGGAAGCCGTTCCTGTCGATAATGGCGGTTACGTTGCAGATCTTCTTGGTCGCTAGGGTCATCAACGCTTCATAGATCTGTCCCTCTTGCAACTCTCCGTCTCCGAGGATCACGGTGAAACGTTCGTCCGGCTTGACCACGGCAATACCAGCGACCTTGGACAACGCTTGACCCAACGACCCCGTCGTAACCAGCACCGTGGGTGTGCTCCTATCCGAGTGTGCCTGGGGTGCACTTGGACCATTTTTGTACGAGAGCAGTGCTTCGCGACTGAGTCGGCCGAGACCATGCAGACAGGCGAACTGCATGGCGGCGGCGTGGCCCTTCGAGAGCGCCACGTGGGTCGTTCCCGCTCCGAAGTACAGCGCTGTGAGGACCTCTGTCGCTGAAAAGCTTGCGCCCAACCAACCATGCTCGGCGCTCTTGATGGCACCCAGAGCGTTGATGCGGTTGAATGCGCTACGACGGCTGAAGTCGTCGTCGTTATCGCTCACTCGTTCATAGTCGCGTGGTCCTACCGTGAATAGCTCGTGCATGGATGTTGCTTTAGCAGACGGGCGCGCATCACCACAGAGGCAAAGCAACCGATTCCATTTCACTCTCGAGGTCGTCAGACAGTTCTGAGAAAAGATCGAGACCTGTCGCGACTTCGACCTCGTCGATCGAGGCTTTGTGGTTTGGCCAAGACATGGTGTCATTTTCGATATTCGGGATCACGAAGCTCATCACCCGCAGGGTGTCATCGGCATATTGATAGAGAGCCACCTTGAAACAGTGACTGGGCACCACGACCTTGCCGATGTGA
>MGST01000051.1:0-506 GCA_001798605.1 Deltaproteobacteria bacterium RIFOXYA12_FULL_58_15
CGGACACGGCACTCACGCGTCGTCGCCTGCGGGGAGAAATTGTGCCGGTTGGCGAGGCCATGGAGATCGCCATGCTTCGACTCATCGATGTGCGGTTGTCGCAGGTCGGGTTCGGACGCTACGAGGTGTCGAACTATGCGCGCCCGGGATATGCGGCAGTGCACAACAGCGCATATTGGTGCGGCGACTGGTATCTGGGCGTAGGCCCCGGTGCGCACAGCTTTGTCGAGAGTGGGTGGCAACGCGGTTGGCGGTGGCAGTCGTTGTCCAATCTCGAGCAGTACCTGCAGACATGGGAACAACCCCACGAGCCCAAGATGCCAGGTGAAACTGATCCTACCGTCGATTGGATCGAAGAGTTGACGTCCAGGCAATTGATGACAGAGAGAATTCTCTGTGGACTGCGGACCGTGGACGGTGTCGATCTCGATGAACCGGTGATGCGGTCATTTGCGGACGAGATCCGTCTGGCTGCCGACGATGGAGTCCGTCGCGGTTGGGCCAGC
>MGST01000051.1:578-15961 GCA_001798605.1 Deltaproteobacteria bacterium RIFOXYA12_FULL_58_15
TAGGCTCGAACCAGAGGGGTCATTCAAGTTCAATCCCGGCGTTGGAGGTGGCAGGAGTTTGTGCCATCCTCACGTTTGCGACCCCTGGACGGGTGCCAGAGGCGTCGAGGAGGCTTCTATGATGTTCGTCGAGGTGACGAGACGAGGCACGATCGTCAGTATGTTCTTGCTTGCGTGGGTTACTGTTGCACAGACGGGTTGCGTGGTCGAGTCGGATTGCTTCGCGGACTCGGATTGCGGCAGTGGCAAGGAGTGCAAGAGTGGCAAATGCGTGAAAGACAATGGAACGGCTGGCGGCGATTATCACGTTTCGGGCGGGGACCCCGGTTATCCGTCGGACATCGACGTCATCGCGGGCGACTTTGGACCGCTCCTAACTCATGATGGACCCGAGATCAGGATTCTCATGCCCCGGCCGTACGAGCTCATCTTCAACGTCATGGAGATTCGGGCAGAGGTCGAGGATGCCGACGGCGTGGACACCGACGCCGTCTTTGCGATTATTGCCGACCAATACAACGTTCAGCTTCAGTGGGACAACGAAGCCGACGCGTTTGTCGCACTGTTCGATACGGACCTCATCGGCCGCATGGTGTTTCCGGTTCTCGAAGTGACCGCGAGGGATATCGGCGGCAACAGCCACACCGAGGGCACGGTGTTCTCGTTGGACAACGAGCCACCCGATATCTCGTTTACGTCGCGGGAGATTTACGGAATGCGATTCGGCGGTGGTGGAATCGAGTGCACTCGCCCCTGGCAGGTCGTCGGTGATCATGGTCTGCGGGATGGTGACATCGTCGATTCAACCTACTTTTACCAGTTGGGCATGTTCCCGCGGCTGCGCATCCAGGACGACGGCAACACCGATACAACGGCGCACCTCGCTGTACCCGTGTTCGGCATTGATGACAACACGGTCGCGGTGTATGCCCTAGACAGCCAGGGCAGCGCCAACAACAGCCGCAAACTCCTGCTCGGCAGTGGGCCGGGATCGAAGTGTGATCGGATCAACCCAGACGTTCTGCCCGACCCGTTGGCGCCCGATGCCCCTGACAAAGCTATTGCTGTCGGTCTCGCGGCGGTGGGGAACATAGATTACGCGTACGGCGCCGTCGGCCTACCCAATTTCTCGCCCGTCGTGTCCCAGCCAGCAATCCTACCGCCCGGCTGCGAACGCTTGGGGGTACTCTACTACTGCATCGACAATTGCTGTCACGAGCCACGTTTTCTGTGCGCCGCAAGCAGCGAGTCCGCGACCTATTACCCATGCTACAACGGGCCGCAGAACCCATACACCCTGGCAACCGAATGCCACCCTATGATCTACGGCGTAGGCGCATTTTCCACGGTTTCCAACCTGATGTGCTCCGGTGGCGCGTTCGATGCGCTCAACATGGTGGCAGATGGCATCGTTTGCCTGACGGCGTCAGCGGCTGACCGGCGGGGAAATCTCGCTTTTGCTGCGCCGATTGCCATCTGCGTTGACAAAGACAACAGTGGCAACTGTGCCACGTTTGTCGGTGGCAACGCAGCGAGTCTGTGCTCCGACGGATGTACCCCAGCGGATGATTTTGGCGTGGAGTCCGATGAACCCGAGGCCTTCTGGTTTTCGGGAGATATCTACAACGTCTGCTACTGACGACCACGTGGGTTCGCCGAGAACGCAGAGCAGAATGGAAATGGAGAGGACATCTCGGAGTGTCAGAGAAGGAGGGTGAACGTCGTACCCTCTGGCCCGGTCGCCAATGAGACGCTGCCCTCTCGGTTGTCAGCGACCGCTTTGACAATGGCAAGTCCCAAGCCCGTCCCCCCGAGGTCTCTCTCAGTCGTGAAGAAGCGCTCGAATATCCGTTCGCGATTGGCGTTGCTGATGCCCCTGCCATGGTCGCGAACTGTCACTTCCAGGCGACCGTTGCGGTCCGACACCATCACTTCGACCGGTTGGCCGTTGCCATGGCGGATGCCGTTGTCGATGAGATTGCGCACCGCCGATTCGAGATGGGCTCTGTTGATGGTAAGCGAGGGAACACCGACGATCGACACCTGGAGTGCGTCGCCGTAGCGCTCTTTGAGCTGGGAAAAAAAGGCCAGCAGGTTGATCGGTTCCTCCGCTTCCCGAGTGTTTTGAATGCGGGCGAGAAGCAGCAGTCGCGTCACAAGCTGTTCCATGTGTTCCGCATCGGCATCGATGTTCGACAAGAAACGCGAGCGCTGTTCGTCGCTCATCTGTTGTCCCGATTCTTGCAACAACTCTGTCGCGCCGCGAATTCCTGTGAGCGGAGTTTTCAGCTCATGACTCACGGTCGCAGCGAAATCGGCGATGTAATTGGCGCGTTGGGTCAACTGTGCCGTCATCAGCTCAAGGGCCGCCCCCAGACGGTGAACTTCGTCCGGTACGAGGCCCTTGGCGACCAATGGCCCTTTTCGCTCTTCGCCCCGCGCCGTGACTTGCGCGGCCGCAGTGATCGCGGCAACCGGACGAGTGATGGCGTACGAGAGGAACAGGCTGATGACAATGGTTAGGGCCACACACAGCATCAGAGCCACGAGTAAATTGTGGCTGTGAAACCACAGGGACTTCAGCGGATCCAGCGCAGTGCGGGACATTCGAACCGCTCCAACAACCTTGCCGTCGGAGAAAATCGGAATTACGCAGAAGACGCGAATCTTGCCGCGGCGACTGATGCTGGTAAGTGGTGGTGCGGGCTCGTCGCTGATGCGCTCACGGGCAACGGCGGAATATCTTCCCGCGAGCCCTTCGGCAACCTCCGGGAGGTTACCGAGGCAGGCACCCAGATCGTTGCCTGTTGTCGCAACAACGCAACCACTGTGATCGAGAACCCGCACACCGCTAAGATTGACTGTTTGTGCCCGCTCCAAGAGCGGCATAATTTGCGACCCGGCAAGCCACGCCGGTTCGTTGCTGGGCTCGACATACGCGCTGGGGGGATCCGAAATCGGGGGTAAGGTCCCTTCGCTCAGATCCAAGATCGGCTCGATCGGGAAAAAGGGTCCGGCATCATCGCCGGACGGGCGAATGGAGGGGGCTGTGTCGGTGGCTAAGCCGCTGTGCTCGAGCCAGCGGTCTCGCCAAACTTCGCCAATGAGGACGGCCTCGGCGATCAACTGGCGTTCGGTTTGTTGAATCAGGTGGGTATCGTAGATGCGCAGAAACACAACGGCCAGAATCGGAACGCTCAGGATGGAGACATTCACCCCCAGAAGCAGTTGGCGGATACTTGGGCGCGGCCAGGTCACATCTCTTCCCGCAGTCGATAGCCCATGCCGTAGACCGTTTCCACGGGGTCTCCTCCATGGTCACTGATCTTCTTGCGTATGCGACGGACGTGGCTGTCTACGGTCCGCTCGGTGATCACGTGACCGTGCCCGTAGGCGCGGTCCACGAGCTCGTCGCGGGTGAACACCTTGCCAGGGGTGTTGAGGAGCGTCCTCAAGATTGCAAACTCAGTAACGGTGAGGAGGATCTCCGTGGTTTGCCAAAAACACTGATGCCTTTCGATATCCATGCAAAGAGGCCCGCGTTTCAGTGTTTGGGTCGGTTGTTTCTCATGAGGCATGGTGCGGCGCAACAGGGCTTTGACACGGGCGGTGAGTTCGCGCGGACTGAAAGGCTTGGTCAAGTAGTCGTCGGCACCAATCTCCAGGCCAAGAATGCGATCGATCTCCTCGTCGCGGCTCGATAGAAACAGGATTGGCACCCTCGAAACTTGGCGCAGGCGGCGACAAACCTCGATGCCATCGAGCTCTGGCATGATAATGTCCAAGACCACGACATCGAAGGGGCGATGGCTAAATGCTTCCAGTGCAGCCGCCCCGTCGGCGGCCTCCTCCACGGCATATCCGGATTTTTCCAAAGCGAAGCGTACCACCTCGCGAATGTGGCCATCGTCATCGACCACGAGAACGTTTGCCATGAGTTGCTCCTCGGTGCCGAGAGTATCAACGACTCCGAGGTTGAGTCACTGCATTGATCGGGAATGTGCAATCTGGGTGTAGCGGTTCCCGATTTTCTGCGCCAATCCGACAGATTGCGGCGGGTGCGGCATGTCGCAAGCGTCGACCTGTGTTAGGCTCGCGACCGAACAGGAGGGAATTGATGTCTAAATACCAACGTCTGTGGGTGCAAGCAGTGCTCTTGATGGTCTCTTCTGCGTGTGAGCGACAACCTCCGCCTCCACCTCCTCCACAGCCGCTCCAAGTGGTCGAGTGGTCCGGTGTGCGTGGTGAACAATGGCAGGAGGTCGGGGCATTACAAGACGAGCAAAAATTGGCTGCGGCCATTGAGCTCGCCGAGAGGCTTCTCGCCCAGGCCAATGCCAGTGGGACTTCAGAAGAGCGGGTGAGGGCGTTGTTGCGCACCGTACAATTGCGCATCGGTCTTCACGGGTACGAAACCGCTGTCCTATTTCTCAAGGAACAAAAATGGCCTGAGGATTTGCTGGGCGCAACGGTGGTGCGACTGTACTATGCCGACGCGTTGGTCACCTACGCGGGGGCCTATGCCTGGGAGATTGGCAAGCGTGAGCGAGTCGACACCAAGGGGCCTGTGGATCTGAAGAAGTGGACTCGGGAGCAAATCTTCGAGGAAGTCAATAGGGTCTACATCGAGGTCTTTCAGCATCGTCAGCAACTCGGGCGTCAACCCGTCGCCGTCCTCGAGGAGCACGTGCGGGGTAACAACTACCCGCGACAGATTCGTGGCAGCCTGCGTGATTCCGTGTCGTACATGTGGAGTTCCCTTTTGGCTGACACCACCGGTTGGCGGCCCGAGCAAACGAATCGGGTGTTTGAACTCGACCTCGCCGAGCTGTTGGCAGGCCCCAAAGACGTATCCCTCGAGGACATGGCGGAGCACCCGTTGACAAAAGTCAGCTTCATTCTCAACGATCTGCAACGTTGGCATGGAGAAATGGGAGACCAAGAAGCCGCGTTGGAAGCGCGGCTCGCCCTCACGGAGATCTTGCGCGCACATTTCACCGCAGAATCGGCTCGCCAGTTGTTGGTCTCAGATCTCAAAGAGCACCTCCAGGCAGCGCGGCAGAAACCTTGGTGGGCCATGGGAATGGCGCTCTTGGCCAATCTCACCCAAGGGGAAGATGCTCCCGACCGCCTGATTCGCGCACGGAAGATCGCCAAAGAGGGACATGATGCCTTTCCCGAGAGCCTCGGAGGGCAGCGTTGTCAAAACATCATCGAGACCATCGAAATGCCGGCGTACTCCATCGATGGCATGGCGAGCGACGCCGCACAGAAACAGTCACTTGGCGTTCACTATAAGAACCTCACAGCATTGCATCTGCAGGCGTATGCCGTTGATCTCAAGAAACACCTGGCCAAGGCCGACGATTACCAATTGTTGCCGGACGCGAGGGACATCGAGCGACTGCAAAAGAGGCAACCCGACCATGTATGGAAGGTCGAGCTGCCAACTACAGCTGACTACGAGTACCACCAGGCGTTCATGATTCCTCCCATGTCGCGGCCGGGTTTCTACGTTGTGGTCGCCTCGGCGCGGGAAGACTTTGCCCCCGAGAACAACGTCATGACCGCGGCCCACATCGTCATCGGCGACCTTGTACTTGTTTCATCGTGGGAGAACGGCACGGTCGAGGTGGACGCCGTGTCGGGGCAAACCGGCCAGCCGCTCGCCGGCACCAAAGTTTCTCTGTACAAGGTTGACTACTACGGGCGTCATCATCCGGTGGAGACGAAGTCGACGGGAGCGAACGGTCGGGCGGTGTTTCGGCGTCACGAAGGTGAGTATTTTCTCTTCGCCCAAAAGGGCAAGGACATCGCCATCGACACGGATGAGGGTTATCTCTATCGAGCGCGGGAGTCCGGATCTCAATACGACACCATTCTCTACACCGACCGGAGTATTTATCGGCCGCTGCAGACCCTTCATTTCAAGGCTCTCGTGTTTCGGGGCAAGCACCAACGCGGCGACTTCAAGATCGCCCCTAAGCAGACGGTTACGATTTATCTTTACGATCCGAACTACCAGGTGGTGGCCAAAAAGAAGGTGACCACCAACTCTTTTGGTACGGCTTCTGGAGAATTCGTTTTGCCTTCGGGGCGGTTGCTCGGTGCCTGGCAGCTTGGGTCATCCCACAACGGTGCCGCGTCGTTCAAGGTCGAGGAATACAAACGCCCAACCTTCGAAACACGTTTGCTCGAGCCAGCGGTACCTCTGCGGCTCAATCAACCAGCCACCCTCAAGGGAGAGGCGCGCTATTACTTCGGTTTGCCTGTTACCCGCGGCAAGGTCGATTGGCGAGTGGTGCGCTCGCCCGTGCGTCCGTGGTGGTGGGACTATTACGGCTGGGGCGGTGCCAACACGAGCTCAGAGACTATCGCGGGTGGCATCACCGCGCTCGATGAGAAGGGAGAGCTCTTCTTCACCTTCACTCCATCTGCCGACGAGAAGCTCGCTGTGCAAGCGAAGGAACTCCATTACCGTTACGATGTGAGCATCGATGTCACCGATGAGGGAGGTGAGACGCGCAGCGCAAGGCGTGACTTCAATATTGGATTTGTCGCCATCTCCGCCATGGTTTCGGACGCAGTCGGATTCCACGTCGCAGGGGACGACGTCAAACTCGACATCCTGCGCACCGATCTCGACGGAGTGCCTCAGGCGGGCGAAGGCACTTACCGTGTGGTTGCATTGCAGGTGCCCGCGCAAGCCATGTTGCCTGCTGACGTGCCGGTATTTCTGGCACCGGGGCAAGACAAGAACACGTTCGCAACGGTCGATGACATGCGACGGCCGCGTTGGCGGCACAATTTTCACCCGTGGTCGGTCATGCGGTCTTGGCCAGACGGCGTCGAAAAGGCAAAAGGTGTTTTGCAGCACGACCTCAAAGGTCAGGCTGTCGTAACTGTGCCGGGTCTGCCTGCCGGGGTGTACCGACTGCACTACGAGACCGAGGACCTCTTGGGTGAGCGATTTGTTACCCAGAAGGATCTTGTCGTGGCCGGAGCGCGGTCACCCGTGCCGGTGGCGGGACTCCTCTTGCCAGAGAAGAGCATGGTCAAGGTGGGAGAGCGCCTGCGGCTCCTTGCGACATCGGGCCTGAGTGAGCAACCGCTGGGAATCCAGGTATTTCGAGATAACCTGCGTTTCGATGAGCGGCGTCTCGATTCCAGCAAGGATGCGACGTGGATAGAGATCCCCATCACCGAGAACATGCGTGGCGGTTTTACCGTGGCATTGACGGCCGTCCGGGATCACCAACTCATCCGTTTCTCCGAGCACATCATGGTGCCCTGGGACAACAAAGAGCTGGAAATCGAAGTGTCGACCTTTCGCGATAGGTTGCGTCCAGGCACCAAGGAGAAATGGCAGATCAAGGTGCTCGATCCGAACCCCGAAAACACCCCGAAACGCGCAGCCGAGGTGCTCGCCTATATGTACGACAGGAGTCTGGATGCATTTGTGCCGCACTCTCCCATGTCTGCGCGCGAATATTTCCCAACCTTTGTTGGCGGACCTGATTTTCACACGAGCCTGAAACCTGCGTCCCAAACCTGGGTTGGCAGTCACGGATTCACCAGCCCGACCAGTTACTCGCCCCTCGAGGGCGACAGTCTCATCACCTATTCAGGTTACGGCATCGGCGGGGTGGGCATGCACGGAATGTTTGCGGTGGTGACCGGACCGAGTGCGCGTCCCTCGCCCAAAACTCTGAATGGAGGTGCTTTGGAGAAGAAGACGAAGACCACAGGATCGCTGCCCGACAATATTCGGGAACCCGCCGAAAAAGAATACGAGGTCGCCAAGGCTGAGGATGTTACGCGATCAACGCCTGCGAGCGAAACCATCCAGGTGCGGGAGAATTTTGCCGAAACCGCCTTCTGGCAGCCGCACCTGTTGGCGGCTGAGGATGGCTCGGTGACCATCGAGTTCGAGGTGCCCGATTCGGTGACTTCCTGGAACGTCTGGTTTCACGCAGTCGCACGTGATCTCGCCTCCGCCTCGCTCAAGCGTGAGGTTGAGACCATCAAGGAGTTGATGGTCCGGCCCTATCTGCCGCGCTTTCTTCGCGAGGGAGACAGAGCGGAGCTCAAGGTCGTCGTCAACAATGCCGCAAAGCAGGAGCTCACCGGTGAGTTGGTCTTCGACATCATTGATCCCGAGACCCAGAAGAGCGTCCTCGACCGTTTTGGTGGTCAGAAGGGCGGGGTGAGTCGCGCCTTCTCAGTTAAACCCGATGGCGGCACCAACCTGGCCTTTCCCATTCGCACCCCGGTGGAGGTTGGTTTGGTGGCGATCAAGGTGACCGCCAAATCCGGTGGTCTCTCGGACGGTGAGCTGCGACCCATGCCACTGTTGCCAGGCCGTATGCACTTGATGCAGTCGCGCTTCGCGGTACTCAAGGACGAGGTGCGCAAGGAATTGCGATTCGAAGATCTCGCCAAGGATGATGATTCGACCCGTGTGGACGACCAAATGGTGGTCACGGTCGACGCGCAGCTCTTCTACTCGGTGCTCTCGGCCTTGCCGTACTTGGTGAATTATCCCTACGAGTGCTCGGAACAAACCCTCAACCGCTTCATCTCCACCGGTATCCTCACCAGCATGTACGACGACTACCCCGCTGTGGGACGGATGGCCAAAGAGCTGTCGAAGCGCAGTACCCAACTGGAGAAGTGGAACAGCGATGATCCGAACCGCAAGATGGCGCTGGAGGAGACTCCGTGGCTGCAACAATCCCAAGGTGGCAACACGGACGAGTCCCAGTTGATTCGCGTTCTCGACCCCAAAGTCGCCCGCGCGAACCGCGACGGAGCCCTCGGCAAGCTGCGGAAAACGCAAACTTCCTCGGGGGCGTTCCCGTGGTTCCCCGGTGGTCGCCCCTCGCCTTACATCACCCTGTATGTGATGCATGGTTTTGCCAAGGCGCTCGAATTTGGCGTCGATGTACCCCGCGACGTCACCGAGCGGGCTTGGCTGTATTTGCATCGCCACTACATCGAAGAAATCCTAAACAGCGCAATGAAAGAGGACTGTTGTTGGGAAATGGTGACTTTCCTCAATTACACCCTGTCGAGCTTCCCCGATTCCGGTTGGACCGGAGGCGTCTTCACGGACAAAGAACGCGAAGAAATGCTCAATTTTTCCTTCAAGCACTGGAAAGAACACTCGCCGTATCTCAAGGGATATCTCGCTCTTACATTGGCGCGCATGGACAAAAATCGAGACGCCCGCCTCGTGTGGGACAGCGTTATGGACTCCGCCAAAACCACTGAGGACCAAGGTACCTTCTGGGCAGCCGAAGACCGTTCTTGGCTCTGGTACAACGACACCATCGAGAGCCACGCCTTCGCGCTTCGCGCCCTCACCGAGCTCGTCCCCGATGACGAGCGCCGCGACGGCCTGGTGTTGTGGTTGTTTCTCAACAAGAAGTTGAACCACTGGAAGTCGACACGCGCCACCGCCGAGGTCGTCTATTCCCTCGCACACTTTCTCAAGCAGACCGGACAGATGGGGTTGCGCGAGGCGATCAGTGTCGAGGCCGGAGATGTGCGCAAGGAATTTGTGTTCGATCCCACCGAGTATACTGGCAGAAGCAATCAAATCGTCATTGCCGGCGGCGACCTGTCGCCGCAAAAACACGCGAGCGTCATCGTGCACAAGGACACCAAGGGTTACGCCTTTGCCTCGGCCACCTGGCACTTCTCAACCGAGAAGATGCCCAGCGAAGGCCGCGGAGAATACCTCAATGTGCAACGAGCCTATTTCGTCCGCGACCCATCAGGTCGTGAGGCGAAACTGCGACCTCTCGCCGATGGCGCACGTATCGAGGTGGGCGACGAAATAGAGGTGCAGCTTTCGATCCAGTGCAAGCATGCCATGGAGTACGTACACCTGCGTGACCCGCGTCCAGCAGGCTTCGAGCCTGTGACCCTCACCTCCAGCCACAAGTTCGATCTCGGCATCTATTGGTACGAAGAGATACGTGACAGCAACACCAGTTTCTTCTTCGAGTGGCTGCCGGTGGGCGAGTATCCATTCAAGTATCGTTTGCGCGCCACGACCGCTGGCACTTTCAAAGCGGCACCAGCAACGCTGCAACCCATGTACGCGCCAGAGTTCGCCGCCTATTCAGCGGGGGAAACGATTATCATCGAGCAGCAGAGGTAGCTGCCTTCCCCTGAGCGCAAGGAAGCGCCGCAGGGTTGGCAGAAGGCGGTGGCAGCCCAAGTCCCGTTGCTCGTCAGTTGTTGACCGCGGTCAGGGAGGTCGTGTCTATCGCCTCGAGCGTGAGATTATTGTCGATGACGTGGACGCGGGCAACGACCCAGTACGTTTCGTTGTTGGGGATCAGCCGGGTGAACTCGAACTCATTGACCCCTGGTTGACCGCCGCCGTCAAAGAAGACCTTCACCGTTGCCGTGGGGGTCTGTCCGTTGAGCGAGAACGGATCGATCTCAATGAGGTAGGTGCCGTCCGCTGGCTGAGCCAGATCGACATATTCAGGGCCATCGCCCGCGATATCATCTCGATCGAGGGACGGATCGTCGGCTGGGTCGTCAAGGACGCCCCAATCGGGATTGCGATTGTCGAAGAAGCAGTCGCCCGGAGCGGTGCTGAAGGTGGCACCGTCGTTGAGCAGATGCAGATCGAGGTCGAGGTCTTGGTCCCAAGAGAGGTTGATATGAATACGAGAGATACTCATGCCCCCGGGAGTCGGCACCGTGTTGCGGCTGAAGTCGGTGGCGTTGTCATTGGTGTCGCTGTTGGCGGTGTTCCGAGTGAGCGATTCGCCGGCACCGACGTCAATGGCAGGATTTCCCTCGCCGGCAAACACGGCGGTAGTGAAGTCGCCATAACCGAGAGCATCTATGATTGTTTCTGAAGCGGTGCCAGCATTCCAGACCAGTTCAACACTGTCAGGACCGTTTTGCAGGTCGATGTCGGCGACGAAGTCTGCGATGTCGAGCAAGGTTCCGGCGGCACCGGTGTCGGCAACGAGGAAGTAACCGTTGAAGGGGATCTGCATATTCGGGAGCTCAACGGTCTGGTAGACGACACCACCATTTCCGTTAATAGCCCGCAAACTGAGGCCGCCGGTGTAGGCGTAGACCGGACCGAAGAGCTCGACAAACAACGCCTTGCCGGTGTCGTCGCCAACTTCGTCGTAGAGGACTTCGCTGACGATGATGTTGGGGGGGCCACAGTCTTCGTCGATGACGGCGTCGCAGTCATTGTCCCGACCATCGCAGTCCGAGTCATCAAGTGCGAAATCGGGGCCGTATTCGTTGACTCCACAGGTTGGGAATTCCGCAGCGGTACACGTCGAGACGGCTCCGGCACAGACGCCGACTTGCAGCGGGCAGAGCAGGGTCAGATGTTCATCAATGGCGGTGTCGCAGTCGTCATCAACGCCGTTGCACTCTTCGACAGATGGTTGGATCTCATTTTCGCAGGTGCCCCAGGCACTGCCAACGCAGGTTTGGGTTCCGCTTTGACAGGCACCGATGTCGGAACCACATGACTGGGTGCTGTTTTCGACGCAGAGGCAACCCTCGTCGGTATCGCCATCACAGTCGTTGTCGCGGCCGTCACAGAGGGTTTCGTCGACCTCCCAGAGGGGGCCGTACTCCTCGGCGGCGCATTCCAAGAACCCAGATACGCCACCGCAAATCTTGGTGCTGCCTGCACACACACCCAAGCTCAGGGAACAGTCGGGGGTGCCAACGTCGTCGACTTCATCGGTGTTACCGTCACAGTCATCGTCGTAACCGTTGCACACCTCGTCACCGGGGTAAACCGCGCCCTCACAGGGGCCCCATTGCCCTTGGGCGCAGAACTGGGTGCCGGACTCACAGACACCGACCTCAGAGGCGCACGACTTGAGTGAACCGTCGACACAGGAGCAATTGTTCTCGTCGACCTCACCGTCACAATCGTTGTCGCGACCGTCGCAGAAGGTCTCAATCGCTTGGTAGAGAACGCCGTAGTCCTCGGCGGTGCAGTCAACGAAGGCACCGAGATCGCTGTCGCATCGTTTTTTTGCACCGGCGCAGACCCCTTGGCTCAAGCGGCAGTTGGGTTGGACGACGCCGTTGTCGACGTCGGTGTCACAATTGTTGTCGAGTCCGTCGCAGATTTCCACGGCTGGGGGTATCTCGTCGACACAAATGCCCCAACGGCCACCCGCACAGGTCTGCAGGCCCTGTCGGCATTCGCCGGTGTTGGTCCCGCAGACTTGGGTGGCACCATTGACACATTCGCAGTTTTCGTCTTGAACGCCATCGCAATCATTGTCGCGGCCGTCGCAGACTGTGGCGTCGGCAGTCGGATCTTCGTTAACGCGATAGTTGGGACCATAGGAGGCAACGCCGTCACAAGCGAGCCAGCCATTGAGTCCTCCGCACACTCTTTTGGACCCAGCGCAAACGCCCAGTTGAAGGGCGCAATTCGGCGGGGTGAGACCCTCGTCGGCTTCGCCTGTGCAGTTGTTATCCAGGCCATCACAGACTTCATCGTCTGACTCGACTTGGTCGCGGCAATCGCCATAGACTCCGTTGACACAGGTCTGAATGCCCGTTTGACATTCGCCGATGTCGGAGCCGCAGATCTGAGTGGTGCCGTCGACGCAGGAGCAGTCCTCATCGGTGCGGGTGTCACAGTCGTTGTCGAGGGTATCACAGCCGCCGGCTTCCGGGGTCTCGTCGGCAAGATAACTGTCGCCGTATTCGTTGGCGGTGCAATCACTCCATCCTTGGAGACCGAGGCAGACTTTCTTTGCGCCGGCGCAGACACCGATTTGCAGAGCGCAGTCGGGTGCGACCAACTCTTCATCGGTTTCCTCGTCACAGTCGTTGTTCTTGCCGTCACATATCTCGGCCGTGGGTTCCGTTGAGTTCTCACAGGGACCCCAGAGCCCGTTGATGCAATGTTGTAACCCTTGGGCGCATTCACCGGTGCTGCTGCCGCACAACGCCGATTCACCCGTGGAGCAGGGGCAGCCTTCGTCGGTCTGTCCATCACAGTCATTGTCGAGGCCATCACAGTGAGCGACGTCTGTTGCACCGTTCTCACTGCCGACGTAGTCGCCGCCAAATGTGGTCGCGGTGCAATCGAGCCAGCCGTCAACGCCGCCACAAGTCTTCTTGGTGCCAGCGCAAACGCCCTGTTGCAACGCACAATTGGGGGCGATGAGTCCTTCGTCGGTCTCATCATCGCAGTCGTTGTTCTTGCCGTCACAGACTTCCGCTGCGGGTCCCACAGCGTTGCACTCACTAAAATCGCCGTTGACAGTGCATGTTTCGATACCAGTCGTGCACTCCCCGACGTCAGAGCCACAAACCTGTTCGTCGCCGTAGATGCAAGTGCAATCCTCATCTTCGGTGTCATCACAGTCGTTGTCGAGGCCATCACAGCCACCCGCCGCGGGCGTTTCATCGGCTAAGTAGCCGGCACCGTATTGCACGGCACCACAGTCGCCCCAACCGCCGTGGCCGAGGCATGACTTGGTAGAACCAATGCAGACACCGGTCTGGTTGGCGCACTCTTGGGCAAGGAGCTCCTCGTCGAAGTCGCCATCGCAGTCGTTGTCGAGACCATCGCAAACCTCGTCGGTGGGGCCTACCGCCTCTAGGCAGCTACCCCATTGCCCGTCGACGCACTGTTGCAACCCACGGGAACACTCGCCAACGGCGCTGCCGCAGAGTATTGTTTCACCGTTATTGCAGGTACAGCCATCTTCGTCGGTCAAACCGTCACAGTCATTGTCGAGCTCATCGCAGGTTTCGGTCGTGGGACCGGTCGCGTTGACGCATTCCCCCCATCGCTCGTCGATACAATGCTGAGTGCCGGCGATGCATTCGCCGACATCGGTGCCGCATGACTTCTGGGCACCCTGGGTACAGGGGCAGCCTTCATCAGTTTGACCGTCGCAGTCGTTGTCGAGACTGTCACAGTGGGCGGCGTCGACGCTACCATCTTCGGTCTCAAGGTATTCGGCACCGTACTCCGTGGTGCCGCAGGTTGACCAGCCACTGGTACCCTTGCAGGTGGCGAAGGCAGAGCTACAGACTCCGAGCGACAATGGGCAGCCAGCGACGAGATCTTCGTCGATGTTGTTATCGCAATCGTTGTCTAGGCCATCGCAGCGCTCGCTTGATGGCACGCAAACATGCGGAATACCCGGGGTCTTGCCGTCCTCGGCGCAACCCATTGCCAACATCACAACCCCCAATACCACGATTCTGCCGGAAGCTCTCATCATGACGTTATCCCTCTCGAACGGTTGATGCATTAGATTGGCTGAGTGGCAGCCCAGGGGCAGCCAACACACAATTCCATCGTGGACGGGATGATGGGCCAAGGAAATGGCGTTGACAAGGACAAATGTCACTTCTCCAGTGGATTTTGAGATTGGGCACCCGCGAAACAAAAAACATCTCAACGCAGAAGACGACGAAGACGACGACAAAGGAGCACGGCCATCATTGTCGGCAACACGGCCGATGGGGGGACCCCTTTGCAGGTGCATCCCGCCTTGGTGTCTATTGCTGGCGTGGTGAAGTGGCATTCGCGCCACGGGCTGGTCACGAAACCATCGTCGGCTGCGGCACGGATGACGAAGAGACCACCAGCGTCCATGGGAACGGGCTCGAATAGAAGGTTGGTGGTGGATGTGCCTGCCAATTGAATTCGACTGGCCGACACCAGGGGTGAGTCAATCTCTGGGTTCTGGGATGATTGGTAGACTTCCACTGTGAGCCAGACCGGATCGCCGTCGGGGTCGACCACATTGTAGAGCTCGACCACGGGCAGCGGCGGATCGATGACCACGCCAGGCTCGCACTGGGCTTCAAATGGACTGCCAAAGCGAGGTGCGGGGGGTGGGGCGTTGTTGCGCAGAACAAAACCAACCGCGTTGCTGTAATCGCCAGATCCACCACGCGCGTCGATGGCCCAGGCGCGAGCCCAATAACGTTGGCCCCACTCGAGCAGCTCGTCGACTTGCCAGATACTGGTGGTGCTGATTTCACTGGGAGCGACAGCGTCACTTGCGGCGACGACATACGCGAACGCTTCGTCCGCCGCGACCTCGAAGAAAAGCGCGTACTCCTCGCCCTCCGGCTCCCTGGGGTTTTCCACTTCCAAAGTAGGGTTGCGAACAAGCAAGATTGCGTCGAGCTCAGGTTTGCGCATAACAGGAGCATCTGGCGGGTCGTTCCCAACGTCGACCATGAAGGTCCAATATTCCCTCGCGGTTCGAGGCTCCGTCCAGGGGCTGGTGGTCGTGCCGTCGTGGGCGCGAACGCGCCACTGATAGGTGCTGTTCTCGATGAGCTCGGGTATCGTCCAGGTGGTCTCTGGATTCGGGTCCTCGGCGACAGAT
>MGST01000051.1:15967-17866 GCA_001798605.1 Deltaproteobacteria bacterium RIFOXYA12_FULL_58_15
GCGATGAGCTCTGGGCCTGCGTCCCGCACCAGCTCGTAGAGCTCGAATTCATATGAAAGTGCATCGCCGTCTTCGTCGGTGGATTTCTGAATGTGCACAGTTGGGGTGAGTGATGCGACGGCAGCGTCGTCCTCGGGTTGGAGTCGGACGACGTTCGTGGGGGCGACGTTGACGCCATTGACGACCACATCGATCGACTGGGATGCAAAAAGCTCTCCATCTGTGACAGAGAAATCCAACCGATAGGGGCTCCCTCTGGCGGCTGTTTGCGATGCAGTCCACGAGAAGGTGCCTGTTCCGGCACCGACGTCTGTCCGATAGACACCGAGCACAACCGCGGCGCCGTCTTTGTCGATGAGCTGGTGCGTTGGCGTGAGTGGGTCGCCGTCGAGATCCTCGAACGTCACGTCGATCTGGATCGAATCGCCTTCATTGAAGGTGATGAATGATGCCGACTCTCCAGCATAAAGGGCAGCAATCTGTGGACGGCGATTTACCATGGCCACACTGAGGGTGTAGGTGCCGGTGGATTGGCCATATCCGAAAAAGCTCAGGTCGGGGTAGCTGCTCACTGCAATACAGTGGCGCTCGGCAGAGTCGAGCTCGATGTCGAGTTTGCTGTTGGTGTTGCCAATCTCAACGTCGTCGTTGGTGATGCGCCACCCTCTGGACTCGTTCCACACGCCGAGCACGGTGTCGAAGAATGGGTGAAGCACCGCCTCGCCGTCGCCCAAATCGAGATAGGCAGACACATCGATCAGGAGATGGTCGAAGGGCTCTGCCTCGAAACAGTAGTAGTCAGCGTCGGGAGTCGGTCCAATGAAGGCACCAGCAGTCTCGAAAGCTTGGTTGGGATTCTGCCGCAATGTGTCGGCGTCGATGGTTACGGGGAGGGCGTCACTGGTGCTGTTATTGCTCTCGTAGGGGTCGACGGCGGTGGAGCGGCTCAAGGTGATCGTTGGCACCAAGGTGTTTTGCTCCGATGTGATGGTGAAAGGCCCTGGGAGAACCAGTGTTTCATAGACGCCGGTGGGGTCGGCCACGATGACGCGATAGTCATCGCTCGGCACCATGCCGCGCATGAAGAACTCCCCTTGGTCCTGGTCGCCGATGGGTTTGGTGAGGTCGTTGTGGTGGATGCGCCGTTCGCCGATTTGCTCGACGCGGATCAGCATGGTGCCGAGAACATCACCGGTGCTGCTGCGCACCAGGCCATCCATTCCGCCGAGCACCAGCATGGTGATGTCGTAGCCGGTGAGATCCGCGTCATCGGTGAGGTCGATGGTGTCGGCGTCGCCGCCGATCCAACCGTCTGCCCATGGTTCGGCAACATCGTACCAGCGGTCGCCGTAATTACCATCCATGCCCTCTGGCATCCGCGCATCGAGTTTGTAGGTGCCAGGGTTCATGCCGCTGAAAACATAGGTGCCCGAATAGCTCGAAATGCGGGTGTCGTGGATACCAAAGCCTTTGTCCCCAAGCTTCCACAACCTAACTTCCAGTCCTTGCAGTCCGCTTCCCGAGGAATTGCGGATTGTCCCGGTGACGCTACTGGCCGCAGTCGAGACCCGTGGCGCTAATAGCCCAACCGCCATGAGTAAAATGACGCGAATCCACATAACACACCTCTGATAGAGAAAGTTGCCACACGCGGAGGGCACTGTGCAACGTGCGCAACCACAAAAAGCTGCGGTGTTGACCGGTGTTTAATGTCTGCTGTGGTAGGGTGGGACTTGGGGCGGTCCATGACCGCCCTTGATCAGTTGGCCGGGGGCTCGAGGTCGCCGTCGGGAGCAATGGCCTCCTCATCGGTGGCCGGTTCCATCTGGGGGGCGACTGGCTTTGTTGCGTCGAGTTGTCTCGGCATTCCCGGTTTCAGATCCATCTTGGTCGGAAGTC
>MGST01000052.1 GCA_001798605.1 Deltaproteobacteria bacterium RIFOXYA12_FULL_58_15
GGATCGGTAAGGGATCGAAAAGATCCAGGAATCGGGTGCGTGAGGGTGCACCAGTAGGAAACTCACGCTAGGGATCTCGAGGTGCGAAACGAAACAATTGCCAAGCTCGAGAGCCTACTCGAAGAACAGCGGGCAGTCGTGGGTGAGCGCAATGCCCGAATTGAAGAGCTGGAGACGCAGCTCGAAGGTGCCGCCGAGGCAGCGTTGGCCCAGGCCCAAGTGATTGACGTGTTACGCAAAACGACAGCCTCTTTGCAGGGGGAGCTGAACACCGTTGCGGCGGGCGACCCCATCCGCGACGAGGCCAGTCTCGCGCGTCTCAGCAAAGCATTGGCGTTGGCCGAGCGCATGCTCGGTGATCTCGAGGTGGGCAATCCCGGCCTCTTCGACGTACGTGAGGCCACTGGGGAGATGCTGACCAAACTGCGCAAAGCGGTTGCCATCGCTGCCCGCGCCGCGCAGTCCGTGTGAGTTCATTTGCCAACCGGCACATCTGTAGGTGACGGATGGACGGATCGCCGTCAATAGTGCGACACCGACAAACCCCAACTGTGTAGGGTTCCCACATCGCCACTGGCATCGTCACTGACGAAGAGGGTTCATGTGCCGTTCGTGGGCACCCCGTTGAGCGTAGAGAATGAACCTTCTGGTCTGTAGTAGCCGGCAAAAGGCGCTGTTCCCAAGGTGATCGCGATGAGGGCTTCGTCATCGAACACGGTGTTGTCGAAGTTGTCCCCACCGACTCCCACTGCACCGGTTGATCGAAGGTGACGATGACAGGGGCGGAGGTGTCAACGTCGGCAGCACCATTGGGGGGGACCGCCGAAGTGATGGTGAGGGCGCGAAAACCGTGGACGAGGACCGCGTCGATGCAGGTGCCAAGATTCGAGCAGATTTGCGTACCTTCGCAGTCACTGGGCAACTGATTTGATGGTATGGCATCTTGACCAGTTATTACCATACCAATATACTGTTATGATGAAGAACCGGGTCAGAAAGATTACGATCAATGTCCCTCTTTCCATCCTTGAACGGGCAACGCATGTCACCGGCCAGGGCATTACAAGCACCGTGATCGCGGGCTTGCAGGAGTTGGACAAGAAGGCGCAGCGTTCGGCGTTGCGCAAGCTCAAAGGCAAGATCCATTTTGATCTCGACCTTGATGAGAGTCGCAAGTGATTCTCGTCGACACCTCGGCGTGGGTGGATTTCTTTCGCGGCACCGGCCGCCTCTCATCGCTCGTTGACGATGCGCTGGACTCGAACGAGGTTGCGTTGTGCGGTCCGGTGATCACAGAACTGAGGCGCGGTTTGAAATCTCGGGCAGAGCGGTCGCAGGTGCTTGGCCTCCTTGGGAGTTGCCATCTGCTAGCCCAACCGGACCGTCTCTGGGAAGAGGCTGGTGAACTCGGGTTCTACCTGGCGCGTAAAGGCGTGGTGGCCAAGTCGATGGACCTGCTGATCGCGTGCTACGCGCTGGCGCACGGACTGTCTGTCATGACTGCTGATTCCGACTTCTCGCACATGAGGAAAGCAGGAATCGGCATCGACTTGGTGGCACCATAGACCAGCAGCGATCGGGGGCAATCAAGGACGTGGGTATGTTTGCTGAAAGCTGAAAGCTGAAAGCTGAAAGCGTGGCGGGTCATCTCAGCCGCAGTTCGCAGTTCGCAGTTCACTGGCACCGCACTCTGCCACCAACAAGCGGGTATCGCACCCCCGCCCAGATGTGACGTCGGACAAACCTGTTCCTCCACGAAGGCACTACCGTGACGGTCTCGTACAACCAGATCAATAGCTCAGCCGCCTATGGCGTCTTTTGCTATGGGGGGTGCAGCACCTACGGCGGAACGATCGTGGGCAACACCTACGACGACAACGGGCTCGCAAATACCAATTGACCCGTGTGGGGCAGGTCGCTGACGTCGACATTCCAGAAAGTCAGGGCACTCAGTCTCTATCGAGATCAAATCGTTGTCTAACCGCGACCTGCGCCACGTCCAGATCGCGGGCGATTTCTTCTTTTTCCTCGCCCTCCGCGACCATCCAACGACGACCGAGGCGGGTGACTTCTTCCAGCACCGCCAGGGTGTCGGGCAGGTGATCCTTGGAAAACGGGTCGGTCGCGGCGATCTTTGCGAGCTGACGCCATCGCAGAATTCCACGGGTGGCGAGAACGACCAGCCAGGGTCCGAACACGACACTGACGCCAAAGGCAATGGTTGGGCCGCCGCCAGCGTCATCACCAGCGAATCGCGCAGCAAGGTGCCAGGTGATCCCCGCCAACGTCATTCCGAGGACGATGGTCCACGGTGGACCGACCAGGGCCGTCTGCTGAATTCCAAAGGCGAAGACGAGTCCAAGGAGGACAAAAACGAATATCGGTGCGCCGACGGAGTTGGCTAGACGCGCAGCCAATGTGGCGAATGTGGCGATCTGGTCGAGGATGATTTCCGAACCCAGGGTCGAACGCTCTATCCTTGCCATTCTTACCGTGAGCTTGAAGAACGGGCTCTCTTCTTCGAGGCGACGTTCTTGAAGGAGGCTGTCATAGGGAGAAAAGCCCGTCAGTTTGACGAACCGTTCATCGGTGCCGACGGCGCTGGCTAAGAGAGTGGAACCGCGCTCGTCAAAAGCTTGGCGGAGCACGACGACAGCCTCTGGCCAGCGACCCAGCTGGACCAAGACACCTGCGTGATCGAGGTGAATCGCGGTAGCAAAATGATGGGAAACAGCCTTCTGGAGCTCCGTGGCTGCCTCTTCCAGATGGCCGCTGTCGCGAGCCAACAGGCCGCGTTCATGGTAGATGCGTCCGACGGGGGGATCCTGGTCTTTCTCCGCTTCGTCAAGTAGGGAAGCGGCCAGTCGGAACTCAGCCCGTTCTCGCGCGGACTGGGCTTGGTCCACCAGTCTGTCAGCGGGCGACTGCAGAGGCCAGGCGCTGCTGGCGGTTGCGAATGTGACGACCATGAAGACGTTGTTGTGCACTGCTGCCTCACCAATGCTTAAGGATGTGAGTTGGCAATATCGCGAAATGGACTATTGCCCAACAGGGTGCTCGTCTCCAACCGGATCAATGCAAAGCTCATCGCCGTCGGTCGTTTGGGTCAGATAGCGCAGATTGAGGTAGTTCACCGTCGCGTGTGCGAGAATGGGCGCCGCCAAAGATGAGGTCCAATGAAACAACCAACCGAAAGCAAGACCCGCTCCGCAGGCCATCACTGTCCAAGGTAGGAATCGGATATTTGGGCCAATGTGCAGAACGCCAAAAATGGCGGCCGTGAGCCAAAGCCCGAGTGGGGGTTGCAGGATTCCTCGAAACAGCAGCTCCTCGGCGACGGCGCTCGCCGCCGCTACGGCCAAGGCCTGTCGGCCGCTCAATGGCCCGATGAGGCTTCGAAATTCCTCCGCCAACTGGGCGGCCCACTGCAGATTTGCCGCAGCTAACCGCGAGGCGGCAACCATGACCAAGCCGACACCGAGACCTGAGGCGATGGCTATGGCCCAGTGCTGCAGGTCGATCTTCGGGAAGAACTCGGTAGCCCCTCCTCGCCCCCACAGTGCCGCGACGCCAATGCTGGTCATGGCGGAGTAGAATGCAAAGACCTTAAATAGCCCGACGCTGCGCATGATTTGCGGTGAGTGTAGCTGTGCCCATGGCTCCCGGCAACTCGTGTTGGGCCTCTCGGGCTTCGCAGCGCTTCACTCTTCGGCGGGGGTCTCTGGGCGATTGCGAATGTTGCGGATCAGGCCCCAGATCTCGAGGCCACACCACACCGCGATGATTCCATAAAAGGCTTGCTGGGGAAGAGTGGTATTCATGAAGACGAGGCCGACGCCGCCGTTTTGGTTGTAGACCCACGTGCCCCAACCGGCGATGACGAAAGCGAAGATGATGGCGAGACTTGAGCCGGCTATCGGCGAGAAACGGCGCAAGACCATGATGGCGACGATACCTAAAGCAATCCAGATCCGTGACACGTTGTCTCTCCCGGTTAAGGCCCCAGTCGATCCATGGTGCGGGCAAAGGGGATGGTTTCACGCACGTGGTGCAAGCCGCAGACCCACGCCACGGTTCGCTCGAGACCGAGACCGAAGCCGGCGTGGGGCACAGAACCGTAGCGCCGAAGATCGAGAAACCACTTGAATGCCTCCTCCGGCAGGTCATGGGCGCGAATGGCGGCCTCGAGTGTGTCGAGATCGTCCTCACGCTGGCCGCCGCCGATGATTTCTCCGTAGCCCTCGGGGGCGAGTATATCGACGCAGCGTGCCACCTCGGGGCGCAGAACGTCCTTTTTCATATAGAAGGCCTTCACCGCCGAAGGGTAGTTGTAGACCATGATTGGCCGGTCGTACTGTTTGGTGAGCTCCGTCTCGTGTGGGCTGCCAAAGTCCATTCCCCATTCGATGGCGAGTTGCTCTTGCAGCTCAGGTTCGGCCTTGGCGTGCAGAACTTTGACTTGCTCCACCGCGTTGTCGTAGGAGATTCGCGGGAATGGCTTGCGAACATTCTCCAAGGCAGTTAGATCTCGCTCAAGAACGGTTTCGATTTCCTTGGCGTGGACATCCAATGCCCGGGCGATGATGCTGCACAGGAAATCCTCGGCGAGGTCCATATCGCCTTCGAGGTCGAGATAAGCGACCTCTGGCTCGACCATCCAGAACTCAGTGAGGTGCCGCCGGGTCTTCGATTTCTCGGCACGGAAGGTTGGGCCAAAACAGTAGCTCTTGCCAAATGCCATGCAGGCCGCCTCTTGGTAAAGCTGTCCCGATTGGCTCAAGAAGGCCTGGCGGCCAAAATACTCAGTGCCAAACAGAGTGGTGGTGCCCTCGCAGGCGGCCGGGGTGAGTAGGGGAGAATCGACGAGGACAAAACCGGCGTTGTCGAAGTAGTCCCGGATGCTTTTGATGAGAGTGTGGCGCACACGCAGGATGGTATGTTGCCTTCGTGAACGCAGCCAAAGATGTCGATGATCCATCAAGAACGCATCGCCGTGCGCCTTGTTGCTGATGGGATAGTCCACACTCGGGCCCACCAACTCGAGGCCCGTTGCCTGCAGCTCGTAGCCGCTGGGACTGCGCGGGTCCTCGACAACCTTGCCGTCGACACGAATGGCAGACTCTTGTGTCAGAGCGTCAGCAACAGCAAACAGTTCATTGCCGACATCTGCCTTGGAGACCACCGCTTGGATGGTGCCGCTGCCGTCACGAAATTGTAAGAACTGCAATTTCTTTGAGGACCGCTTGTTGAACAACCAGCCCTGCAGACGAACAACTTCCCCCACATACTGGCCAATCTCTGAGACACGAGTGGTGATCATGGTAACTTCCCTGGCAGCCACCGCGGCCGCAAGGGATGAGCTACCGGTTTTCCCTGGAGTAGTCCAGAGTATCAATCAGAATCTAATCCACCCAGAAGATGAATGCGGTGCCAGCACCGGCGAGGGCGTTGGAGCCCAAGAACAGGTTGGTTGAGACTACGTCGGAGATCTCCGTGGTGGTGATGACCAGGATGTATGCGCCCGTGACATCAAAGGAGGACGCTTCAATGGTCGCGTCGGTGGTGGGGTCACTGCCAACGACCTCGATCATTTCGCTGGCGGTGCGCGGGAAGTTGTCCCACACCGGCTCAGGATCGGCTTGCCAACTGCTTGCCAGCAGGGCGTCGCCGGCACCACCGATGTAACGGATGCGCCCCAGGGTGACGAAGGCGTGCCGTTCACCTAGGTCGGGGTCAGCGCCCCAATCGACAGAGAGTGCGGTGGTGCGTGGGTGGCTCGGCAAGCTCGCGCCGAAATGATCGGCTGCGGCTGTGAGCGGCGACAGCACGACAAACGGAGCGGCGATCGGCACGGGGGCGGTCACCGAGAGGCTGTAGAGGTCGGAACCGGTTTCGATGCGAGTGATATACGTCTCCTCTTCAACATATTCGAGAAGCGGATTGCCACAGTCGCTGGGATTGGCGATGTTGCTCGATTGATAGGTACCCTCGGCACCTGCAGTGGCAACTGTGCAAACGCTGATCTGTTTATCCGTCCAAGCCAGAATCACCTGGGCATCAACGATCGGCTCGGGGGCCGCAGTGGAAGTCGAGCTCGTCCGTTCGCCGGCGGCCACAAGAACCGAAACGCCCGCCTTGAGTTGCAGGTCGCCTAACGGCAGTGCCTGCGCCAACCCTGCGGGCATGGCTTCGGCGTTGGCGAGGTCGGGGGTCTGCGTCAACAGACTTCCGGCCGAGACGGTCGCGGTCAGCTGATCGCACCCAACAACAAGGAAGCTGATGGCAACAATGGGAAGATAACGCATCTTTGAGATCTCCTACACATTCCCCAAAACCTCCTTTGAGGTTAGCCGCAGTCGTTATGCTTCGCAAACATCTCCGCAGCGGGGCTGCGAGCTGGGGGTAGATGGTGAGGTGCAGTTGCGGAGTTGACGATTACTCTGTTGGTGTCGGAGTAGGCTGTGCGGCTGGCACCGGCGCTGCAGCTACCGGCGGCTCAACTGGTGCGGGCGAAGCGGCGGGAGCAGGGTCTGCCGTTGAAGGGGGATTGTCGGCAGGGGCCCCTTGGGGTTTGCTCTCGGGGCGAGGGTCTTCTTTCGCGACGACCTTGCCGTCCACAAACCAGGCCTCTGTGGATGGGTACCAGGCGACGCGGGCCGATTGGCCGTCGCGTTGGTCGGCGAACCATTTCTGCGGTGAGCCCAACGCGGCGAGGAGCTCCTCCTCGGTCATGCCAATGGCGATCTCTTTGTGCTTGATGGCGACCTGTACCGTGGGGGACCGCTCGGCGAGCCAAGCGGTGACCTCGCCCTCGTCGCCAAGCACACCGGCGATTGCCGCCTCGACTTGTTCTTCCTTTTCCATGTCCATGGGCAAAAGCAAAATGAATGCCTTGCGGTCCGTGGGCAGACCACTGCCGGGGACAGGGGTGAGGTATATCCACGGGTTGTAGCGTGGGGTGGTCAACATGCGCATGCTGACGGCGGTGAAATCTGGAAATTCCACCCTTTTGATGATGAAGCGTGATCCGGCGGGAATGATGCCTCGTTGCCCTTTTGGATGAATAGGGACACCGTCGAGATCGACGATGTGATAGGTTTGGGCGAATGGGTGGGGTGAGAGGAGCCACTTCTCGTTCTCGTCGTAGAGATCGCCATAATAGCACGACTGCCGCAACTCCACGGTGCGGCCAGCGTGACGAGCGGCGATGGTGTTGCGCACCGGCTCGGCAATCCGAGTTTGCGAAGCGCAGCCAAATACGGCACAAACGAGTAGGAAGGTGTATGGGGTTCGCATGATGGTCACAGAGATAACATACGCAATGGCAACTGCGAAGGGTGCAAAGAGTTTTGTCATTTGGTCCACGGGGGCCCTCGTTGCCGTCGTGGCATTGGCCGGGTGCCAAGGGGACGAGCTCGCCGCCATCCCACCGCTGGGCAATGTTGACGGCTATGTCTGCCATCCGGTGCTCGATGAGCTTGCGCCCGGTGTCACGGTAGAGGGGCCGACCTTGCGCGACGAGGTCGTCTCGACGGTTACCGATCTGTCTGGGTACTTCTATCTCGAAGACGTCTTGGCGGGGCCGCAGCCGCGGGTACTTACCGTCACCGGCCCCGATTTCACCTCGACGATTGAGGTGCCCTACGTTGTCGCCAATGCGCTGACCCGTGCCCCCGACCCATCATGCCTCGACGCCGGCATGGGCGTGGTCACCGGGCGTATCTGCGCAACGGAGCAGGGGCTCATCGGCAGTGGCGAGGGCTACTGGCTTGCCAACGCCTACGTGTATGTCAACGCCGGTGACACCACCTATGAAGCCCACACCGATGCCGACGGCTATTTCACCATGAGTGTTCGGGTCGGTACCCACACCCTGATGGTGGACAAGGGTTCCTTTCATGCTGAGACGCAAATCGTTGTTTTGCAAGGGGAGACCACCACCCTCGCGTATGTATGCTTCGAACCAACCACGCAAATAGCTGTGGTGACGGGCATGTTCGACTCGGTTGAGACCATTCTCGTCGATCTGGGTTTCACCATTCGCGATTGCATCCCCGCGGGGTTTTCCAAGTGTCCGGCCAACCTCGATCCCGATGGGTCGATTACCTTGGTGGAGGGAGAGAGCACCGCCTATTTGACCGATCTTCTCGATGATTGGCTTCTGCTCAACGAGTACGAAATTGTGTTCTTCAACTGCGGCCTCACCGATCAACACATCTTCAACCCGCCGCCAAGTATCAGCACCAACCTGCAGGGGTTCGTCAACGGCGGTGGATCCATCTATGTGTCTGACCGCGCCTACGAAATCCTTCGGGTGATCTTCCCCGGCACCTTTGACTTCGTCGGCGATGAGAGCTCATGGGGCAGTGACCGCGACAGTGGTTGGGTCGGTGTCCTAGACAACTTCCTGTCCGCCGACATCACGGATTCTACCTTGGCAGATGTGGTGGGCACTTCGACGGTCAACCTGGTGTACGACAAGGGCGGGTGGGTGCCCCTCAACCCGAGTCAGCCAGGGTCGGTCGTCTCGTGGATGACCGGCGATGTGGCCATCGAAGGCAGCCCCGACGTCTCGGACCAAACCCTCAATGATGCACCGCTTCTGGCTAGCGTCCCGTACGGCGCCGGGCGCATTGTTTTTACCACCTTCCACAACAGTGAGAATGTCAGTGCCGAGATGACGGCGATACTCCGTTACATTGTGTTCGAGCTGTAGCGACACGGCAACTGGCCCATCAATGCCATTCAATACCGTCGAATATGGCGCGTTTTTGCTGGGCGTTTTCTTGCTCTATTGGCTCGTGGGGCCGCTGTGGTTGCGACACCTCATCCTGCTCGGGGCGAGTTACGCGTTCTATGGCGCCTGGAACGTCAAATACCTCGGGCTGATTCTTTTTTCCACCTTCCTCGATTTTGGCCTTGGATTGGCCATCGCTCAAACGAATCGGCCCTGCTCGCGGCGCTGGTTGCTTGCGGTGAGCCTTGTGGGCAACCTTGGAGTGCTCGCGGTTTTTAAATACTACGGCTTCTTCGTCGAAAGTCTCTCGGTGCTACTCGAGGCAGCGAACGTCCATGTGTCGCTGCCCGTTCTCAATGTGTTGTTGCCCGTGGGGATATCATTTTACACATTTCAAACCTTGAGCTACACCATCGACATCTATTGCGGTCGTTTGCAGCCATCGCGAAACCCGGTGAGCTTTGCCCTTTACGTCGCTTTCTTTCCTCAATTGGTCGCCGGCCCCATCGTCAGGGCATCTCATTTTTTACCCCAGCTTTGCTGTCGTCCGGCGCTCGATTGGGAGGGTATCAGTCTGGGTCTCTACCGCATCGTTACGGGCCTGGGTAAGAAGGTCATTATCGCCGACTATCTTGGTACCCATCTCGTAGACCGGGTGTTTGCCACACCGGGGGAGCTCGGTGCCGTGGATGTGCTCCTCGGCATCTACGGTTACGCCCTGCAGATCTACGGTGACTTCTGTGGCTACTCGGACATTGCCATCGGCAGTGCCAAGTTGCTCGGCTTCGATATCCCCGAGAATTTTGCGGCCCCCTACAAAGCCGCAGGCCTGCGTGACTTCTGGCGGCGGTGGCATACCTCCTTGTCGACGTGGCTACGGGATTATCTCTACATCCCTCTGGGGGGCTCGCGACATGGAGAAGCCCGCACCTATGTCAGTCTCACGATCACCATGCTTCTCGGGGGGCTGTGGCACGGAGCTGCCTGGTCCTTCGTCGCCTGGGGGGGATTGCATGGTGCGGGGCTCGCAATCGAGCGGGCGCTGTTGTCGGCGCCGTACAGGAAAAGGGGTCGATGGGGAAGATTTGCTGGAATGTTGTTCACCTTTCATTTCGTGTGCGTCGGTTGGGTTCTCTTTCGTTCGGAGGACTTCACTCAAGCTTTGCAGGTGTTCGGAGCATTGGCCCGTTGGCAAGAAGTGTCGGTGGTCTCGGTGCCGGTGGCCTTAGTGCTCGGGTTTGGCTTTGCTGCCCATCTCGCCCCCGCGAGTTTTGACGCTGCAATGCAACGATGGTTTGTTGGGGCACCCGTGGCTATGCAGGCGTTGGCGCTTGTGGTAGCTCTTGCCGCGTTGCAGGCGATGAGCTCGGTGAATTCGCCATTCATTTATTTCCAATTTTGATGATGATGGAACTATCCAAAACTTCTCGTCGTCGATTGGCGGCGCTCGTTGCGAGCATTGTGCTGGCCCTCGGATTGTGCCACCTCGTGGTCGAGGGGTTTGGTTTGCGTTTTGCCCAACCGACGGAGGATGTGACCCTACAAACCTTGGCAACGGTCGTGCGTGAAGAGCGGCGAGTCGAGGTTGCTTTTGTCGGCTCCTCACGGATGCGACGCGCTATCACCGTGCCTGTTGTTGAGGCCACCCTTCAGGAGACTCTCGGGCGTCCGGTGACGGCATTCAATTTTGGTCTGCAGGGTGGGGTCGCGTCGTCGTTTGCCGTGGTGGTTCGCGACGTCCTACGGGATGAACGGTTGCCCAAAGTGATCGTGTTGGGACTGGGTGCCCGCAGCCTCAACGGCAATAGCCCGCGCCAGGCCCGTGCTATACGCCATCTCTACGCACCTGGGGATCTTCTCGGATCTTTGGGACCACGCCGCGTCGAGGAATTCGCCGCGTCGCTGTACCTGCTCTTTCGCGCTCCGACGACACTCTTACAGTTGTGGCGGGCACCAGCGGCAGAGGTCTCGACGCTCGTAGCGGGTGGTGGATCGTTCTATTGCCCGGTGGAAGGTCCGGTTCCGCTCGACATCCATGAGGCAGAGAAGATCTACGGTGCGAAGTGGGTGGCGGAGGCCGTCGAAAAGACTGAAAGCAAAGGCAGGGAGGGCGCTCAGGCACGTCGCAATTTGCTGGCTGATTTTGAGATTGGCCGTGCCGGTGTGGCCCTTGAACTCATTGTCGACCTGTGTCAGGAGCGCGGTGTGACCCTGGTCGTTGTCAATCTTCCGGTTACCCCGACCTTTCGCGCACTCGCCTATCAACACGGCGAGTATGACGCCTACCTCAGTCGGGTGCGCGCCTTGTCCGAGGTCGAGGGGTTCGCCTTTGTCGATCTGGCTGAACCCCCATGGCTTCCTCACGAGTGTTTCTTCGCCGACGGTGTCTATCTGAATCAAGTTGGGGCGCACGGGTTGTCGGCCCGCATTGCTCGTGAGGTTGTGGCACCGTTGTTGGCCGAGTGAAGTCTACTCTTCGTAGGGTTTGATGCTCTTCTCGGCGGTGATGATGTCGAACTCACCCAAGGTGGCGGTGATGCGGCGGCGAGTTCTGCTGTCCTCTGCGCGTTTCTCCATGGTTGCCACCACGGCATAGAGCTCTTTGACCATTTTGTAGTGGTAGAGGCGCTCGTGGTGGTTGGCGAGTGCTTGCTCGACCCGTCGGCAGAAGGCGTCGGTATCCTTGATGGGGCGAATGTCATAAGCCGCGGCACCGCGCGAGACCGCAGCAAGCGCGTCTTCGAAGGTCGAACGACCGCTCACGAAGACGAGCTCGGGACGATGATCGGTTGCAAGCACCTGATCGACGAGTTCGAGGCCGGTCATGTCGGTGAATCGGTCGGAGACGATGAGGACGTCGACCTCACCACGGGTGCATCGGGTTAGGGCGGTGTCGCCATCAACGACTTCATGGACAACGAAGCCCTTCGTCTCGAGGGCGAACATCGTGCTTTTCAGGTTGGCTCGCTCGCTCGCGGAGATGAGGATGCGACGTTTTGTCGTGAGCATCTTGGCGAAGTCGTTGACGCGTTCCCTCGCCGCGGCCATCTGCGGTGCCGTGGTGTCATCGGCGCGTTGGCTTACGGCACCGCGAAGATCGGCGAGCATTCGGCGTGCGAGCAGGCGGCGATGGCGCCGACGGACGGCACGGGAGACAACGGCCGGCAAAATATCGATGGAGTCGAGCGGCTTCACCAGGTAGTCCGCTGCGCGCAGGTTGATGGCTGCGAGGACGGAATCGAGGTTGGCGAAGCCGGTGACGACGACAACCTCGCAATCGCGATCGATCTTGTGAATCTGGCGCACCAGGTCGAGGCCGTCGCCATCTGGCAGGTGTTTGTCGACAATGACGGCATCGAAGCGGCCGGGCTCGAGTATGGTTCGTGCAGCCTTCCCTGTCTGCACCACCTCACAGGAAAACTCACGCTGGGTGAGAATGGTCGAAAAAGCGGTGCAGGTGCCGGGATCGTCATCAACGATCAAAATTTGTTTGCGACGGCTGCAACGTGCCGAGAAATCACCCCAAGCGATTGCCAGCTCTGCTAGAGTCTGACTCATGTTGCCCCTCATTGGGATGTTCTGAGACCGCTCAGTTCGGCCTGACTGTGTCACGGATGCACTCCTCGATGCCGCCGGTTGCTTTGTAGCCGAGCTCCTCGCGGAACTTTGCATCCGAGATGATAACGGGATAACGCAAGAAATCGAGCAGGTAGCTGGGAACCGCCCGCATGAATCGGCCACCGAGCCACAACGCCAGGTCGGCCGCGGCACCGGGAACCGGCAGGAGGCGAGCACCAGTGAGCTCCAGTGCTCTGACCAATGGTAGGGCACCGTTGCCTGCTACATTGTAGACGCCGACGTTGCTGCTTTGACTTGCTAGCGCCACGGCGTCAACCATGTCGCGTTCGTGTACGAATTGCCACATGGGCGAAAAGCCCATGAGATAGACCAAGTTGGGCTGCCGCAGGTAGGTGGAAACGGCGTTCTTGATGTTGGGACCAACGACATTGGCTGGGCGCAGAACAATGGTTTTCAGCTTACGGTGCCGATAGACCCATTGCGATGCCATGCTGTCGAGTTGCACCGCGTCGCCGATCTGCGGAAAGGTCGTGGACGCACGCAGGGGCTCGTCTTCGAAGATTGGTATGTGGTTGTGCGGGTGAGCGCCGTAGATGTGAAAGGTGGAGAGAACAACCAATCGTTCGACCTGGTGTTTGAGGCACAGCTCCATGATCTTGGCGCTGCCTACCACGTTGAGGTCAAAACGTTTGTTCATTTGTTCTTTGAGATTGCCCACGCGGCCGAGGTGCAGGACGTGGGTGGGCCGATGCCGGCGTACGATGTCTTCGATGCGCGTCTTGTTGTAGTTGGCGCGATATACCAAGATATCTGGAGAAACGAGGTGGGTGACAGGCCGGTAGTCGATGCCGATCACTTCGTTGCCATCCGCCACGAGTCGTTTGCCAACCAGCTGGGCTAAACTTCCGGCAATGCCGGTGATGAGTACCCGTGCCATGTTCAATCAAACCATCCGGTTCGTTCTTTGCGTCCACGTTTGATGAGTTTGGCCACCGCGTCTTGAACGACAGCCACCTTGGCATCAACGGCCTCATCCTCGTCATCGAACGGACCATCGAATTCGAGGGGTTCGCCAAAATACAGATGAAAACGGGTGGGCATTGGCAGAAACGCCAAGGGGCCCAACAACGGCAGTAGAGCCGGAACTGGCACATAAGGGATTCCCAAGGCGTCGGCGAGGGGCTTGATGTCGGCGATGGAAATGATGGACTCCTCGGCACCAACGATGCCAACGGGAACGATCGGACTGTGTGTTTGCAGCGCGAGGCGCATGAAGCCGCGACCGAAATGGGCCAGTTGATAACGTTTCCACCAGGTCTTGCCGGAGCCGCGAACGCCTTCAGGAAAAACCAGGATTCCTTGGTCTGCTTCCAGGAGATTGCGGCAATTGATCGGATCGCCGAGCACAACGCCGGAGCGGGAAAAGGCGATATTCACGAACGGCAGAGTTGGCACCCAGCGTTCGGCCATAGCCCGAACCAATCGCGGTGGCTTGCCGTGCAGCAGACAAGCGATGCTTACGCTCACGGCGTCGAAGGGCAGCTGCCCAGAATGATTGGGGACAACCAGCATTCTCCCCGTGGGCAAGTTGTCGATGCCGTGCACTTGAGGTCGAAAGTAGCTGAAGATGAGCTTGCCAAGACTGTAATAAATCTTGGCGGTCTCACGTCGGAAGCCCCATTGGTCATATCCGAGGGCATTGATGTTGTTGCTCTCAGCATCGGCGATGGTGTCGATAGCTGCAGCGATTTCATCGTCAATGGCGAGGTCACGTAGAGGTGCAAGCAGGCTCACCGGTCCATCCTATGTAAGAGTCACCCGAAGGCGCAGTTTGCCATGCATGGACACGTAAAACAATGCGTCCAAGTTTGCGTCGGCCGCCGATCTCGCCGACCCAATCAGGTCACCTGAACCACAGATGTTGCCAGATTCGCGCAGCCAGAAGTTCACCAGCAAGATCCTGCCGCCATTCATGCGCCGCCTGCCCGCATGAAAACGGTTGCAAACAGCAACGCGTCTGATTACATGCTGCACACGGGTGATTGCCCCAAAATGGCAAATGAAGATGCGCAGAGGTCACAATGAACGACTGGATTCAGGATGGTGGTGTCACTCGCATAAAGATTCTTCTCTGTGGAGCCTTGTTCTTGGCCTTCGCAAGTCTCGCCGGCTGTGGCAGCGATGGTGAAACGGCAGATGGATGCAATTCCTCCAATCCCCCAGCATACTGCGGAGAAGTCGAAGGACAGGGAGAATGCGGCGATGGCGATCTTGGTCCCGATGAGGAATGCGACACGACTGTAAGCAACCAAACCTGCGGAGATCTCGGTTTTGATGCAGGGTCTTTGTTCTGCACCGAGGAGTGCGCGGTTGATTCCTCTGATTGTCATCAACTGCTTCGGATTCGCTTCGATTATCGTTTTGACAGCAATGGATATTTCGACGCCGCCAAACGCGCTATCTTGGAAGAGAGTGCTCGTCTTTGGTCATCGAGAATCACAGAACATTTTCCGCCCCTGCCGGACAACACCAAGTTGCGGGTTGTTCACCCAGAGAACCCTTCGGGTGACCCACAAGATGTAACCATTCCGATCTGGGATATGGACCTTCTGATCTTCGTGGGGGCGATCTCCACCACCACAGGTGGTGGTGCCACCACCTGGAATTACTTCTATCCCCATCCAGAGTGGACCAATACTCTCTACAACGCCCTCCGCGCTCGCGTGGCTGACGCGAGTAAGTACGAACCCTTCCTTGTGAGCATGACCTTCGACACCGACCGTCCTTATCCTACTTTTGTGGATCCCACACCGCAAAGTGATGATGACATTCCAGATCTGGAATACGATTTTCTGAATTTGGTAGTTCACGAGTTGGGACATGCACTGGGGATCACATCGTGGAATTCTTCGTTTGAGGATCTTCAAGAGGCGGGAACCTATGTCGGGCCTGCGATTGCCTTGAACAACAACGTGCCTGTGCCAATGGCAGATCTCTCTCATTTCGAACTCAACTATGCCGTGGCCGGTGAGAGTTTGTGCATAGACCCAAGCTCGTTGCCAGGAGAACGCAAACTTCCGACTCGATTTGAGCATTTCGTGCTCGAAGACTTGGGCTACTTCATCGCTCTCGAATGATCAGACCGAATCCCCGCGAAACCGCGACGGGGTGTGCTCGGGGGAGAGATGAAGAGATCGCGCCTTCGTCTTCGACACTGGCCCGACCGCGATCACGGCACCGGGCTGCATCCTCCGGAACGAGTAGGAGCATTGCCGCAGGTTTGTCCAACCAGACTCAAAGACCGCCACATGAAATTGGAACGAGCAAGCTGACGCAAGTCCTTGAGGAGTCGATGGGGTTACGGTGTGAGGTGACGTTTGGCGAGCTCGTCGCAGGCCATGGTGTTGCCCAGACTGCAGGCCCGATTCAGGTACAGCCGCCCCTGCTCTTCGTCCGACGGAATGCCAGTTCCTTCCATGTACCAGACGCCGAGTAGGGCACAGCTATGGGCATGGTTGAGCTCACAGGCGCTGCGGTAGTGGGGGACGGCATCCGCCCCAGCAGCGCTCTCGGCGGCAAACAAACAGCCCGCAAGGGATCCGCGGGTGCATTTGGATTCGGCAAGCAAAAGAGCGTGTGGCAGACTCAAATGCGCGCAGCTTGCTTCGTCCCCCATCGAGCAACCCTTTTCATAGACGATCGTTGGAATGTCGAGGGTGCCATCCTCATAGAGGGACGAGCCGTCATCAGGGGAGCAGGCAGTTGCGACACCGATCGGCGGAGGGATGATGGGTTGCGGTATGTCGGGATCTATCGCGGCCACGGAGTCACACACACGGGATTGCCCCCCCTCACAGGCGGTAGCCAACGTGATGAGCATCTCTTCGGCCGGCTCGATGTCGCCGGAAGAGAGAATGTCTGCGAGTCCCTCGCAACCCACCTGGCACCCGGCGCTGCAGGATTCGTAGTACAGCCAGCTTGCCCGCAGGCGATCCTGGTCGACGGTCCCGCCGACGGCGTAAATGGCAGCCAACTGGGCGCAGGCGAGTGCAGCGCCAACCAAACAACTGGTCGTCAGTGGCTCCAAAGCCTTGGTTGGCTGTTCCGAACGCGTATACAGGAGGCCCGCACGCAAACAGGCCGTGGCGTTGTGTTGCGCACAGCTGAGGTCGAGCAGCACCTCGGCGCGGTTGTGATCGCGCGCAACAGCTATCCCCCGCAGGTAGAGGTCGGCGAGGCGGCGGCAGCCATTCGCGGACCCCGCATTGCAAGCTGCCTCGATGAGTGTCCTGGCGTAATCCAGTGTTGGCCCATCGGCACTCGCACGCAATGCCAACTGGGTCCCGAGTGCAGCGCAGGCGTCCTGATCGCCATCGTGGCAACTCTTGTTTAGCGCGGATGCCGATCGCGGATTGTGGTTTGACGCTGCGCAGGCCCCGGCTGTTGCGAAGACCGCCAGTATCGCCGCAGGATAAGACGACGCCATTGGCAGTGTGTGCGCATAAAGCGGCTTGTTAAACAAGCGGAATGCTTGGGAGATCCCCCCCAGTTTAAGAGCACAAATGAGCACAAATGAGGCAACAATCATGGTGGTTTGCCGAAAACGAAAGAGTGAAACCCAACATGGTCCAACCTCTGTCATTGACAACCAACCCGCGCAGAGTTGCGAATAATCTGAGCGTGGTCGGTGGACAGACGGCGGTGAAAGCCGCGGGCAATCGGGACAAATCGGTAGAACGGGCAACGGACGAGAATTTTGGCAGTCGAGATCCGGTGCGGATTCGCTGGGTCGAGAACGCTGATATCGCTCCGATTGGCCAACATCCCTGCGACAAAGCCCCGCTGTACAATGTTCCCGCGCTGCAACACGTGGCGCAGGGATTGCCCAAGAAGGACCTGCTGGTTCAGGATTTGTTCAAGAAGCGCCACTCCCATTTTGCCGAGGCGCCCGATCCCACCAAGCTGCTCACCGACACCCAGCGGGCCAATGCCAGCTGCAATGTCGAACGGGGCGAGGAACTCAGCGTCACCAGTTACAATATTGCCTTGTTGGATATCGAGGTGACGCTTCAGAAGGCGGTCACCCATATTCCGATCTTGAATATCATTTTCTACCTGTTGTTCCCGTTGTTGTTTTGGTTCCGCTGGATCAAGGTTCTCGATCTCGAAACCCCGTACCTCGAGAA
>MGST01000053.1:0-244 GCA_001798605.1 Deltaproteobacteria bacterium RIFOXYA12_FULL_58_15
ATCATCGACGTGGTCAACGAGGGTTCCTTGGGGGCCACGGGCGTTCTGGTGACTGACGATATGCCCGCTGGTACCACTTATGTCGTAGGCTCTACGCGGGTCGATGGCATGCCGGTCGCTGATGTCAGCGGCAACTCACCGTTGGTTGGCGGCCTCCGCCTGCGCAACATCCCCACCTCCCGAAATGGCGACAACTCCGTTCAGGTAACCTACCAGGTCAAGGTAGAGACCACCGCCTGTGGCG
>MGST01000053.1:315-17496 GCA_001798605.1 Deltaproteobacteria bacterium RIFOXYA12_FULL_58_15
CGTGTGGCGGTGCCAGCCCTCGAGCCCCCGACCAAGCGGGTCTCTTTCATCTCGGCACCGCCGGTGGGCCCAGGCTCTGCTTTCAACTACACCATTGACATCGAGAACGCCGGCAACGAAGACGCCGCCGGGGTGACGGTGACCGACACACTTCCCGAGCACGTCATCGTGTCATCGGTATTTGCCACCAGCGGCACCTGGAGCCAAAGCGGCAGGGATCTGACGGTGAGAGACATGAACGTCCCAGCCCGCTCCAGTGCGCAGGTCGTCGTGACCGCACGGGTACGGACAGTGGGCGAGCTCATCGCCGCGGGAATTGCCGAAGATGCAATTGACCGCATGTTGATTGCGAACCAAGCGACAGTCTCGGGTGGCTGCACCCCCGATCAGGTCACCGATGATCCCGATGCGCCCGGTTTCCAACCCACCGAGTTTGAGCTCATCTATCGGCCGGTCCTCGACAGCAGCCGTAAGACCGCAGTGGATACAAATGGTGGCCGTCTCGAGCCCCTCGACATCATTGAGTACACCATCACCGTGCAAAACACCGGCAATCGCGCCACCTTGGTGTTTGTGGCGGACCTCATGCCCGCCGGTACCACCTTGGTGCCGGGATCGGTCACACTGGATGGCGTGGGCGTGCCTGACGGCGTGCTTGGCAGTGGCCTGTCCATGGGTGTGTTGTCCTACGCGGGTGCCGGCGATTTCGACCGTCGTATTCGGTTCAGATTGCAAGTGGACCTGTTGGTGGAAAACGGCACGGTCATTCAGAACAGCGCGGATGTCAGTGCTCCCGCCGCACCTGATGCCAACGTCACGGTGACTTCTCCCGCATTCACCGTGTACGCCGCCCCCGATTGGCAGACTTCCACAAAATCGGTGGTCGATCGCACCGCTCCCATTGGCGTGTTCCAACCCGGTGACTCCATCGAGTACAACGTCGTTGTCGAGAACACTGGCAATCGTCCTGGAACCTCGGTGGTGGTCACGGACGTGCTACCAACCTATTTGTCCTTCGTGAGTGCGCCGGGTGGAACCTTCGCCGGTGGCACGATTACCTGGAATCTGGGCGACGTGGCGGTGGACGCCACTGTGACGTTGACCGTTTTAGCGACCCTCGTCACTCCCCTCAATCACGGGACGGTCATTGCAAACGCGGCTGTCATTGCCAGCAACGAGCTCACCCCATTCACCACCCCACAAGCGAGTTTTTCGGTGACCAGCCAACCGCTGTTGGTCGTCGAGAAGGTGCGTTACCCCGACAACATGGACAAGACCGTGGGTCCCGGGGATCCCGTCGAGTTCCGCATCCGTGTGCGCAACGTCGGCAACATGACGGCGCGCTCGGTGGTTGTGAGCGATCCGGTCGACAGCAATCTCACCGACGTAGCGGTTATCGGTGGCAGCTACGGCGGCAACGTCGCCACCTGGAACGTGGGTGATTTGGGACCGGCGGATGGAACCGTCGAGCTCGTGTTCATCGCCCAAGTGGTGTTCCCTCTGGCAAACGCGACCCTGATTGCCAATCAAGCAACTGTGGCCTTTCAGGGCGCGGCGCCGGCCTTGTCTGATGACCCCGCGACCGCCGCGGCCAATGATCCCACTACATTAATGGTGGTATCTCAGGCGACAGTCGGTTTCACCAAGACCGTGGTGGACCTCTCTGCGTCAACGCCACCTTTGCCGGGTGACAGGGTTCGCTACACCTTGACCCTTACAGCCGGCGGTGACGCGCCGCTCACCAACGTGTTCATCGCCGACCCAATAGATCCCGCTCTCACCGACGTCGACGCCAGCATGAGCTTCGGCAACGTCACCGGCAGCACGGTGACCTGGTCTGTTGCCACGGGTCACGGAGATCTCGCCGTCGTCAATCCCGGTGAAAGCGTCGAGCTTGTGTTCACCGCCGTCATCGCCCCAGGGACAGCGAATGGCACGGTGGTGACCAATCAGGCGACAGCGGCGTCGGGCGCCCTTGCGGTCCCGGTGCTCTCCGACGATCCGTCGTTGCCGGGTGCCGTCGACCCGACGCGCTTTTCTGTGGTCAGCGAGCCGTTCTTGGTGATGACTAAGACTGCGGCGTTGATTGACGGGGCCGACAGCGAGTTCAATCCCGGCGACGAGGTGCTCTACACCATCACCCTAACCAACGTCGGCACCGCGCAGGCAACCGCGCCTCGAGTCGTTGACACCTTTGCGGCGCTCCTGTCTATCATCGATGCGGCGGGGGGTCGCCAGTCGGGTAGCGCCATCACTTGGCAAGGTGGGGGCCCCTTGGCGGCTGGGGCGTCGCGGACATTTTCGCCACGGGTGCGCATCGCATTCCCGCTCGATGATGGCACGGTGATTTCCAATCAGGCCTCGGCGACGGCCAGCAACTTCCCGGGGCCGGCGCTCTCTGACGACCCGGCGTTGCCCGGTAACACCGATCCCACACTCATCACGGTGCGCTCGGCACCGGTATTCACCGACACCGAGAAACAGGTCGCAGACATCACCGGGGACCCCCTGATCACCCGTCCTGGGGATCAACTGCGTTACACTCTCATCGTGAGAAACACCGGTAACTCCGATGCAGACGACGTCGTGGTGAGTGACGCGTTGCCTGCACACGCAGCGCTCGTGGATGCGGGCAACGCCACCTTCAACGGTCCGAGCCTCAACTGGGATGGCACCACGGTTGGAGATTTTGGCCGCATGGCCGCTGGCACCGAGGTGACACTTACCTTTGTCGTATCAGCCGACAATCCCTTGGCAAACGGTACGACCATCAGCAATCAGGCGTTTGTGGTGAGTGACGAAGTTACCGAGTCCGTCGCCTCCGACGACCTGGCTACGGCAACCATCGATGATCCTACGGTCGTGACGGTGGTGAGCGCCTCCGACCTCGGCGGTAGCACCAAAGTGGTTACCAACCTTAGCGGCAACCCGATCTCGACGGCGCGACCCACCGAGACGGTGCGTTACGTTATCAGTGTCAGCAATCGCGGTGACGCGGTCGCTCGTAACGTCGCAATCACCGATGTCGTTGACGCCAACCTGAGCATTGTCAATGTTCCGAACGGCGCTCTGAGCGGTGACAGGATCACGTGGAATGCGAGCAACGTCGCCGCGCTCGCAGCCATTGCTCCCGGGGACCCGGCGATCACCTTGACCTTTGATGCAGAGCTGAACACGCCTCTCGACAATGGAATGGAGATACTCAACCAAGCCTCTCTGAGTTGGGAAGGCGCTGCGGAGCCGCTTCTCACAGATGCCAACCCGTCGACCCTCAACAAAGAGGAAACAAAGCTCACGGTCGTCTCGGCGCCAGATCTCCGCTCCAGCACCAAGGAATTCGTCCGGCCGGGCAGTGGTGAGGTCATCGCAGTTGCACGTCCCGGTGATGCCGTACGGATGTTGCTGACCCTGGAGAACTCCGGCGACGCCGTTGCACGCAATGTGGTGGTGGGCGACATCATTGACACCAACCTGCTCACGAGCGTCGTCGCCCGTGACGGTGGCTCGCTGTCGGGAGATACCGCGTACTGGAGTGGGCTCGAGGTCGCACCCGGAATCGGCAATCGTGTGGTGTTGCGCATTGACGCCCGGCTTCGCGAGCCACTCGATCCGAGCACATTGGTGAACCAAGCGTTCATTGCGGTGGGCGGGGCGCCGCCGCTCATTCCCACCGACGATCCATCCACCGCGGCAGTGGATGATCCCACCGTGCTCAATATTCGGAGCGTTGCAGATTTCTCGACCTCGACCAAGGACGTCGTCGGCTTCCCTGAACGCGAGGTCGCTCCAGGCGCGGACGTCACCTACACCCTGCGTGTCGACAACACCGGTGATGGAAACGCCCACAATGTCGAAGTGGTCGACACCTTGCCCAGGGAAGTGGAGCTGGTCAACGCTGTGGGCGCCACCTACGACGGCGCAACGCGCACGCTCAAGTGGACACTGCCGCAGATACGTGGCGGGCAGGCGGTCAATCTTGGTGTGACGGTGCGAGTTGCATCCTTGCTAGCGAACGGCACTGCCATTGACAACCAGGCGACAATCTCCGCCGACGGCGGCATTGTCGAGCTCACCGATGATCCCGAAGCGCCCGCTCCCGATGCGCCCACACGCTTGACGGTGGTTGCGACCCCGAGCTTTGCCCTGTTTGAAAAAAGCGTGGTCAATCTCGATGCTAGCGCGCCCGGTGTGTTGCGCGCCGGTGACAGATTGCAGTACACCCTGCGCCTGCAAAATGACGGCAACGCCGTGGCAACCAACGTCGTGGTGCGAGACTTTGTCGACCCGACCGTGTTGACCGACGTCGAGGTGGTCACCTCTCATCGTCGGGAAGCCAACGATGTCGTCTTTGACGAATCCACCGTGCCGAGACTCTCATCGTTGGCTCCGGGGGAGGGCGTCGACCTCGTCTTCATCGCTAGCGTCCACGACCAGGTCGCCGATGGCGCACAGATCGCCAACCAAGCATTCGTGACATCAGTCGAAGTGGTCGATGCCGAACCCAGCGATGATCCTGCGACGACAGACCTCGACGATCCCACGGTGGTTGTTGCACGATACCCGGATCTGCGAATCACCAAGAGCTTTGTCGATCTGAACGGCGAGCCTGCAGAGCCGGGGGACGTGATTCGCTTCAACCTGTTGGTGGAGAATCAAGGCAGCTTCGCCGCGCAGGATGTCGTGGTCAGCGATATGGTGAGGGATGAGTTCGAGCAGCCGTTCGACGTGCGGCCACCCTCGGCGACTCCCGGTCGCACGCTGACCTGGAACTTCGCGGAGATTGCTGCGGGCGCGCGGGTTGAGCTTACCTTCACGACGCGAATCCCAGCTAGCACCAAGGATGGTGCCGAGATCTTCAACGAGGCCAAGGTGGCGGCGCTGGGATTGAAGGAGCGGCAGTCCCGTGTTGATGTGGTGGTGCACTCGGAGCCCAACTTCGAAAACACCACCATGAGCGTGTCGCCGCGACCCGAGGCGAGCCGGGAAGATCTTCTCACCTACCGCATCAAAGTTCCCAACACCGGCTCAGGGCCTGGTCGGGCCGTGGTGGTGCAGAATCCCCTGACACTATTGGGCTCATTCGTCGAGCTTGTTGAAATTCGTAATGGTGGCAGCGTCAGTGGTGATGCCATCGTCTGGGTGCGAGGTGAGATCCGTCCCGCTGACACTCTTGAGGTCGAGTTCGATGTGCGGATTCGCCCCGATACGCCGAATCGAACGTTGATCGCGAACCAAGCATCGGTCACTTGGACAGGTGCCGCGCAACCAGTTCTCTCTGACGATCCAGCAACGGCCGCGCTCGACGACCCAACGGAAGTCACGGTCATCGCCGAAGCGAAGTTTGCGGGGACCTTGCTCGCGGCGATCGATGTGAACGGCGGCAGTGTGTTGCCGGGGGATGTTATTGAGTACGAGCTCACTGTTATCAACTCTGGCAACGTGGATGCAGTTGAGTCGGTGGCCCGCTTGCCGATGCCTTCGTACTCGAGCTTGGTGGGTTCGACTCTTCTCAATGGAGAAGTGGTGGCCGCGTTACCCGGTGAGCCTCCTCTCTCCATGGGCCTGCCCATTCTGTCCTTGCGTCCCGGTACAACCATGGGTGTCGTGCTCGCCGATGATGGCTCAGATCCTGTGGATGAACACGTTGTGGTGAAGTTCGCGACGCGGATCGACCCGCGGGCGCTGGCGGGTACGGTCATCAGCGCGCAGGCTGCGATCACCGCTAACGGCGTCTATCCTGGTTTGAGCGACAACCCGGCGACCCCGGGCGTCGCGGGTGACGCGACAGAGTTGGTTGTCGGCGGCGGTGGCCAGCTCGCGGTCGCCAAGGTGGGTGAGCTTATCGTCGACGTCGATAACGACGGTCAGATTCAGGTGGGTGACACGATCGGCTACAGGATCGTCGTCAACAATCCAACCGAGGCCACCGTCACGGACGTGCGTCTCGAGGATACCTTGCCCGCCCAGACCGTCTACGTCGGCGGGTCGTTGCATCTCGACGGGGAGCTACAAAGTGACCTGGTGGACGGAGACGTCGGCGAAGTTGTGGATGGCGAAGTGGTGGTGCGGCTCGGCGACCTGGAAGAGCGGGCGAATCGTGTGGTCACCTTTGCCGTCATTGTTGCAGAGGGACCGGTGGTCAGCAATCAAGCCATCGTCGCATCAAGTGCCCAAAGGTGGCTGTCGGATGGGGACCCTGATGTCGCAGGGATTCAACCGACGGTGCACCGTGTCGACGATGCCGCCGAGCTTGTGATTGTTGGTTTGAGTGTGGGTGACATCAACGGCGGGGTGGTGGAGCCTGGTGACGGTCTGCGTTTTGTCTTTACGGCCACCAACGATGGCCGACAGCGTCTCGAGAACGTCGAATTGCATTTGGATATGACGCCACCCATGCACACCGAGCCCCTGTCTATTGTGGATTTGGGTGGTGCCGAAGTAGTCTCCGAAAACCCGCCGGTGTGGCGAGTCTCATTGGCACCGGATGAGCAAGTGCGTATTGAGGTGGAGGCCGCGGTGGCCGGGGACGCGGTTGTTGGCGATGTGGTGGAGGCAGTTGGCAGCGTCATTACCGCGTCAGCTTCCTTTGATACGGATCCGGCGCGACTGGTTGTTGGCGGCGGCGCAGGGACCGGTGCCTATGCTGGCACGGTGTACCGAGACTTCGGCGAGAGAAACGGAGCGTTTGACGCAGGGCGAGATGAGCCGATGGCGGGCTTCTCGGTCATGTTGGTGCCCAGAGAACGGATCGAAGAGCTCGGTCGTGACGCTCCCATGGAAAGCTTGGTACTGCGCAGCGTCGCGACGGGCGCGGATGGGACCTATGTGCTGCCGGGCGTGCCCGCGGGACGATACGAGTTCTGGGTAGCCTCAGGGGAGGGGACGGTCTTTGTCGAAGGGGCCTCGGTCGAGGTGCGCGGAGGTGACAGCAACAAAGCCGATATCGCCATCGACCCGAGCGGCATTGTGTACCAAGAGCTCGATGGTGCGGCGGTGCCGGTGAGTGGTGCGACGGTCTATTTGGTCGATGAAACCACAGGCGAAGATCTGTCCCGAACGGAATTGTTTGGCAACCAGCAGGGCCAGCGGACGAATGCCCAGGGTTACTATCGCTTTGACGTGCGTGGCTCGTCCATTCCAGGCGCGTTTCGTTTGCGGGTCGAGCCGCCTTCGACGAATCTGGTGTTCCCATCTCTTGCGCGGCCTCCCGAGGGCGCAATTCCGGCCAATCCCAACGGCGACGTTGCCGATCCTGGAACCACCGGCCGCATCGTCGACTCGAACGCTCCCGATTTGAACAAAGACACCCGTTACTATTTGCGTTTCAAACTCGACGCTGACACCCCCAACATCGTCAACAACCACGTGCCCCTCGACCGTCTAGCACAGCACATTCGTGTCACCAAACAGGTGAACAGGCGCACCGCGACCATGGGCGAAGTCCTAACCTACACCGTGCGTATCGAAAACCCACTCAGTGATGGGCTCCTGGTGGACGGCAGCGGCAACGGCGGGGTGCAGCTCGTCGACGACTTGCCAAGCGGCATTCGCTGGGCAGGTGGCTCGGGCACTATTCAGACCGCAGTCGCTGGCGTGTCGGGTGAGTCGCGGGCGTTAGGGACCATGGGCGTGAGTCCGAAAGAGTCTGGCGTGGTTCGCTTTGCCAACTTCGATCTCATCGGTCGATCCGTGACAACGATTCGTTACTACGGTGTCGTAGGCATTCGCGCCAAAGGTGCTCAAACCAACAGGGCTCGGCTGCTGGATGCGGGCGGGACGATCATCTCCAATGAGGCTTCGGCGACCGTCAAGGTGGTCGAGGACCCGATCTTCGACCAGGGAACATTGCTCGGTAGGGTGTTCTGTGACGGGGGTGATGGGCGCATCAACGGCGAGGATGTGGGCCTTGCTGGTGCTCGGGTTTATCTCGACAGTGGTTACTACGCTGACGCCGACGGTGATGGGAAGTTCCACTTCAGGGGTGTGCCGCCAGGCCGCCACCTGATCAAGCTCGACCTCAATACCGTGCCCCCTGGCAGCGAGCCGACGACAGCACCGATGCGCGACTTCTATGTTAGCCGGGGTCTACTCACCAAGGTCAACTTTGGCGTACGTTGTGCGCTCGACAAGGTGGGCCCGAGTGTCGTGCGCCTGACGAATGCACCACCGAAGCCCCGTGCGGTGGTCAGTATCGATCGTACTCTGCCGGCGATTTCCCTCAACGGCGTACCGCAGCCTCTGTTGTTGGTGGATGCCGTGTTGACGGTAGCGGACACCGAACCAGACTACGACAGCGGCCTTGGCACCAATTTGCCCGGGGTTGGGGCGCTGGTCTGGCACATTCGCAGTCCGAGCCGCGTGTCCATTGACTCTTGGCAGATCTCGGTGTTCGACCGCGAAGGAAGAGATGTATGGCGCCTCTCTGGCAAGGGCCGGCCACCAGCGCGGGTGCCGTGGGACGTTGCCGCAGACGCCATGCCCTTCGAGTGGGGCAAGGTGTATCTCTATCGCATTGCAGCGACGACCTCCCAGGGCGACCTGGGTGAAGGCCGTTGGCGTCGCCTCGGTGTTGGGATCGGGCAGAGTGAAGTCGCTTCAACGGGCGAACAAGTTGCGCTGTGGCGCGGTGAGTTGTTCCGAGGCGATTCCGACGCAGTGAGGCCGGAACTCGGCAAGAATGTCGTCGAGTTGGTGCATGCGTTATTGGCCAAGGGACCGCCGCCCAACCTCATCGTCGAAGCACATGTCACTTCGAGTCGCAATCGGAGCGCCAATCTCCTGCTGAGTCAACGACGCGCTGTCGCGGTGCGGTCCGTGTTGGTGAAAGAGGGACTGTCGGAAGAGATGATCCAGGCGCAGGGCAAGGGCGATACGGCACCCTTGATGCCCAACATCAGTCGTCGAGGGCGGATCCACAACGAGAGGGTTGTGATCCGTACTGAGGCGATGGCAGCGACCCTCGACCCATTGCCGCCGATTGCGTACTCCGGATGGGCGAGAGTTGGCGACGCGGTGGAGGACCTCCAAGAGGAGCGGTTCGAACGTGAGGTCGAAGTGAACGTGGGCGACCAAGTGATTGTGGATTTGCGCCAAGAAAATGGCGGGCGGGTTCGAGTCGTGCGTGCTTTCCCCTTTGCGGCGGCGGGCGAGACCCTGGGGGGCTCAGTCAGCATCGACGTCAGCGGCTCCTTGACCGATTCCACGATTCGGTTCGGCACCGATTTGATGAACTTGGCGTTGCTCGATACGGAGTGTAGCGCCAACGTGAGTGCTTCAGAGCTTACAGACAGAGGGCTCTCGCCGCCGTTGAGCTTTAGGTTGGCGAGCAAGGCCGTGCTGAAGTCTTGGCTGCTGCGCATCCTCAATCCATCGGAAACCGTGTTGCGTGACCTCACGGGGGAGGGGCCACCGCCGGAATCGGTAGAGTGGTCTGGGACGAGTCCCGGTGGAGCGGTGGTGGTCAAACCTGGGCAATACGCTTTCCGCTGTTTGGTCACCGACGTAGATGGTAATCGCGCGGTTTCCGCAAACAACCCCTTACCCATTGGCGCACGCCCAACGGGGGAACTGGGGGAGGCTGTTTACTCGAAGGTGCTCACCAAAGGTGATTATCCGCAAAGCCCCGAGCTAGAACGCTCTGTGCTTGAAGAACTCGATAAGGTCGCCGCCTCGGTGGCCTTGCACCCTGGGGCCCGCGTTGGGATGGAGGTTCATGACAACGCCGATGGTGGCAGGATGCAGGCTCAGGTGCGTTCGGCTCACGTAGCTATCGCCCTCAAGGCCGCATTGGTGGAGCGAGGAGTTGCTGACGAAGCCATCGACGTAGCAGCCCATGGTGCGGCACAGCCCTTGATGCCAGGATCGAGCCGTCGTTCCAAACAGATGAATCAGCGTGTGGTCATTGTGGTCAAGCCGGCTATCGCTCCTCGGATGGAACAACAAGAGAAGACATTGCCGAAGCCACACGTGAAGGTCGCTGGAATCGACATGAATCTGGCTGAGGATGGCAAGTTCAACGGCAAGGTGGTGGTGGAACAGGACGCCGCATTGGTGGTCGAGGTGGTTACCGCAGATGGACGTCTGGCGGTGTACACTGTTCCAACCTTCGCCGGACGCCCCATGGATGCGGTTGGCTCCGAGGTGCCCGCGGGACGCCGTCCGCCTCCCGAGGATGAATTGCTGGGCTCCGATGTCGAGGCATTGCGCAACAAACCTGTGGTGAAGGCACCGCTTGTGAGCCTGGAGAGCAGTCAGGGTTCTCCGAACGGTTCGCCTGACCTCCTTGTCCCGAGAAGCCCGAGTACTTCTGATGTTGCTATCGGTCACGAGGGCTCCAGGACGGTCGTTGCACACAACCCCGTGACGCTATCCATAGCCGAGGCACCGAAGACCATCGCCGCAGATCTCGTGGTTTGGATGCCGGCCGACGGCAGCGAACTCAAGGGCGAGCGGCTCGCGATCCGTGGGCACACCAATCCCGTGAATCAGGTGCGCATCAATGGTGAGGCAGTTGACGTGGACGATGACGGACGTTTCACCAAGAACATGGTCCTGGTTGCGGGAACGGCTCAGGTTACCGTGTTGTCGGAGGACCCTGCTGGCAACGTCGCCGAGGTGCAGCGCTCCTACAAAGTGCCCAACGGTGAGTGGTTCCTCATGGCAATGGCGGACACCGCCGCCGGGTGGGGCGCACGCCTCGATGGCTGGAACGATGACACCACCATCGACGTGGCCAAGGGCTATGTCTCCGATGATTGGCCCACCAACCTGGTGCTGCATGGCCGGGCTGTGGGATATTTCAAGGGTCGCATCAAGGGCGAGAGCCTGATTGCCAAGAACCCGTTCAAGGATGTGCGAGTCACCGCGCACGTTGACACGGGCAAAGAGCCCGAAGCGGACCTGCTCAACCAGCTCATCGATCCCGAGCGTTATTACCCCGTCTATGGTGATGCCACCGAAGAGGTTCAGGACATAAGCTCCCGCCAGAAGTTCTACGTTCTTGTGGAAGCAGACAAATCGCGCCTGACGGTTGGCAACTTCGCGACTCGCATCGATGGCATGGAGTTGTTCCGCTTCCATCGTACCTACTTTGGTGCGTCGCTCGACGTCGACCATGCCTTCGTTGACGGATTCGCCACGGAAGTGCACGCCTTCGCAGCGAGTGGCGAGACCGGCATTCGCCATCGGCAGATCGTTCTGCAGGGGACAGGTGGCTCGATGTACTTCCTCAAGGACGGCGAGATCCTCGAGGGCTCGGAGCGGGTGGAACTGGTGGTGCGCGATGCGATCACAGGTGCCCGTCTCGTCAGTGTGCCGCAGATGCGCGACGTCGACTATTCGATGAGCTATCGCGAGGGACGTTTGATCTTTTCCAAACCGATCCCTTCGGTGGTCAATGCTGGTTGGCGTTTGAATCAAAATCCGGTGTCGACCCTCGAGGGCCACTCCGTGTTTGTCGAGGTCGAGTACGACTTTGATTCGGCGAGCTCGTTCAACGGCGAGGAGGCGTTTGCTTTTCAAGCGCGGCAGACCTTCTTCGATCGAGTGACCCTCGGCGGTGGCATCGTCGACGAAGACCGCACCTCGGAGGGCGGCTCTCACTACCAGTTGGTGGGCGGCGAGCTGCGTGTCAAAATCCTGCCTAACACGACCCTGGACGTAGAGGTGGCCCACTCCGACGCCGAGGACGCTGACCACCTGGTGAGTGTCGACGGCGGCATCACCTACGGCAGCATTGGTTCGAGGCAGCGATTTGTTGATACCGAAGGTGGGGCTCGTGCGGCCTCCGGTTGGGCTGGCAAGGTGCAGATTGCCGGTGACGCGCTCGAGATCATCGAGACTGCTGGTGGCACCGATCCGCGCGGCGTCGCCAAAGATGACAAGGTTAAGCTCAGTGCATTTTTGCCCTATGCCTTGTACTTCCAGCACCAAGATCCCGGTTTCTATTCCGGCAGTACGGTTCTCGAACAGGGGCAATCAAAGGTGGGCGGCCAGGTGCGCGCCATTCTCACCGACAAGGACGCTCTGCGGTTGCGCCACGACGGTGTGTGGAGCGAGATCTACCTCGAGGATCCCAACAATCCGCGCGATGTCAATCGCCAGCTCACTGTCGTCGGCTACGAACGTGACGAACGCAACTGGAAGGCAGGAATCGAGGTGGGTCATACCTACTGGGATGACAGCGAGCGGATCATCAACAGCGACATGGTAACCGTGTACGGTGAGAAACAGGTGACGCCACGAATCGTTGTCACCGCAGAGCAAGAGGGGGTGCTGCGTGGTGATAACCGGGTGCTCCAGGGATGGAGCGACCAGCTTGCCACCAGTGTCGGCGCGCGTTACCAGTTATTTGACTGGTTGTTTCTCTCAGCCACCGAATCGGTGCGGTGGTCAGGAACCAACAGCACTCAGCTAGGGTTGAACACCCAGATCACCGAGGAGCTTAACTTCTATGCTGCCGAGCGTCTCTCAGCCGGTTCTGGGCGCACCGTGAGCACCACGGTGGTCGGTGGCGAGTCGACAGCGATTCCCGGCTCTCGCTCCTATGCTGAGTATCAGCTCGACGCCATGGCTACGGGGGAGAGTGGCCGCGCGGTATTTGGTATGGACAACCGCTGGACGGTGGTCAAGGGACTCAAGATCAATCTCTCCTATGAACGTTCGCAACTCGTGGGTGATGCACTGGGTGTGACGGTGGGGACGACGGGTTACGCTGTTCACGACCGCGAGGTCACGGGTTACGGCTCAAGTGCCATCAACACCGCGACGGCCACCACTGTAACCGGCCGGCCGACGCGTGAGCAGCAGTTCTCAGCATCGGGTTATTCGTCGGCGGGTGTGTTCCCTGTCGGCATCTCCTCCCGGGACGCGTTCGCCGTTGGCGCGGAATACTTGCCGCACCGCGATTTCAAGGCCGGCGCGCGCTTTGAGATTCGCTACGACCGCGGCGACATGGATCTCGGTGCCTTTGATCGGCTGATGTTCTACGGCCAAGCCGGGGCTGACTTCCGCCTCGACCACAATCTGGTTACTCTCGGCCGCGTCCGTGCGGCGACGGTGCAGAATCTCGACTATCGGGAAGCTGTGCAGGCGCAAATGGCCGCCGAGGGCAAAGAGACCAGCGCCACCTTTGGTTTCACCGAAGGCCAGTTTATGGACGTCTCCGTGGGGCTCGCGCTGCGTCCAATTCACGACGACACGTTCACGGGCCTCCTCAAGTGGACGCGCCGTTATGAGCGTCGCCCCGTGAACGAGAATCTGTCGAAATTCCAGCTCGAGGTCTCTGACGTCATTGCTCTCGAGCCGGTCATCGAGCTTTGGGGTGGCTTCCAGCTGGTGGGTAAGCTGGCTATCAAAGTATTTGCGGTTGAGGATGCCGATCTCGATTTGCTGCGCTCGACGACACTGCTTGGGCTCGGCAGAGTGAACTACCACCTCAATCACCTGTTCGACATCGGTGCGGAATACCGTTGGCTCGGTAACTTCCTGACCGACGAATCTGAGCACGGCGCTCTGGTAGAGTTCGCCTGGATCCCAGTGGAATACATCGTAGTGGGTGTGGGCTACAACTTCACCCACTTCTCCGACGATCTCTTAGCTGATCCGCGCATCGAGCCCCACGGCTTCTTCTTGCGGGTCACGGGTCGCTACTAGGCGTAGGGCAGTCTAAACACGACGTTCGCGGCCGCGCAGAAATGCACCGAGAATGTTGGCGGCGTCCACCTTGGTATCTACGAGATGATAGTCGATGCGCGCCTCAGACATGCGGCGGGTGGTGTCGGCGAGAAACTTTTGCATTTCGGCGACATAGGCGCTGCGCAGGGTGCGAGGGTGGACGAACAAACGGCGGTCGTCCTCCATCGAGGCGAAGAGCGACGGGTTGTCGTAAGGAAAATCCCGCTCTGCGGGGTCAAGCAAATGCAGCACGGCGACGTCGTGCCGTCGAGCAGCGAGGCGGCGAAAAGCGCCGAGTAGATCGGGGTCGGGATCGAAGAGATCGGTGAGGATCACTGTCACCGCCCGGCGACGGGCTCGTTGGGCAAATTGGTCTATGCTCTGGCAGACGGCTGTGGGACCCTGGGGTTCCAGCCGCACCAGCCGGGTGAGAACTTCCATCAGGTGCGTGCTGGTGGCGCGGGCGGGGAGCTCTTCGGTGACGTCGCCAGCAAAAGTGAGCAAACCCACTGCGTCGCCTTGGCGCAATGCGAGGTAAGCGATGGCAGCGGCGAGGGTGCGGGCGACCTCAAGCTTTGATGGCAGGCCTGGGGTCGCGAAGGCCATGGAACCGGAATGATCGACGATGAGCTCGACGAGGAGGTTAGTCTCGTCCTCGAACTGCTTGACGTGGTAGCGGTCGGTCTTTGCATATGCGCGCCAGTCTATGTGACGGATGTCGTCGCCCGGCGTATAGACCTTGTGCTCGCTGAACTCGATGGAGGCACCACGGCGCAGGGATCGATGCATGCCCGCCATGGCACCCTGAGCTGCGTGCCGCGCGTTGAGCTGCAAGGATTCGATCTCCGCGAGTAGCTCGGTGCCAACGCCTTGCACGGGCAAGCGGCCGACACGATGGGTTCCGTCGTTCATTGCAAAATCGCAGTGACAATTTCGTCGACGAGATCGTCGGAGGTCACCTTGCGCGCTTCGGCGTGGAAGTTGGTGAGGATACGGTGGCGCAGCACGGGTTTTGCCAACGCACGAATGTCGGAGCCGTCGACCACTGGGCGGCCGTCCAAGATCGCGCGGGCTTTGGCGGCAAGAACCAGGTGCTGGGTTGCGCGCGGACCGGCACCGTAGGACACGAACTCATTGACCGAACCATTGACGCCCTCGCCACCTGGGCGGGTGAGGCGGACGATGCGGACCGCGAGATCGATGACCGGATCGGCGACTGGGACACGTAGGACCAAGTCCTGAAAGGCGAGGATCTGTTCTGGGTCGAGGACCTTGTTGACGCCAGGGAGCTCTGCGGAGGTGGTGCGCTGCACGATCTCCGATTCTTCCTTGGCGGTCGGGTATTCCACCTTGAGCATCATCATGAAGCGGTCGAGTTGTGCCTCTGGAAGCGGGTAAGTGCCCTCTTGCTCGATGGGGTTTTGGGTGGCGAAGACATGAAACGGTGGGGTGAGGGGATAGGTGCGACCACCAGCGGTAACTCGGTGCTCCTGCATCGATTGCAACAACGCCGCCTGGGTCTTGGGTGGGGTGCGGTTGATCTCGTCGGCTAGGAGGAGATTGCAGAACACCGGGCCGCGTACGAACCGAAAGCTGCGTTTGCCCGTGGCATCATCCTCGAGGATGTCGGTGCCGGTGATGTCAGAGGGCATCAAGTCTGGCGTGAACTGGATGCGGTTGAAGTCGAGGTCGAGGACGTCGGCGAGGGTGTTGATGAGCAGGGTCTTGGCGAGGCCGGGGACGCCCACGAACAATCCATGGCCGCGGGCAAACAGAGTGATGAGGAGATGCTCGACCACCGTGTGTTGGCCAATGACTCTGCGTCCAATCTGCGTCTGAATGTCGGTCCGAGCACGATGTAGAGCCGCTACCAACTCGCGGTCCGACGGGGTGACGTTTTTGCCCGTGAAGCTCGGGTCGGTGTCAATCGGAGCAGATGGGGTCTGTGCGATCATGAGGTAATCCTGTGAAATGGCGTTCATTTGGGCTTGAGGGCCACGAGCAGGGCCGAGCCTAGGATTGATACGGGACAGCTCACGGCGAGACCGGCGCGGGCGAGAAAGCTCACCATGTCGTCGATCCGAGTGGGCAGGAATGGAAGTTGGGCTTCGGGCTCCAAGGATGTTTCGAGGTGCCAGAACTCCTCGGTGATGTCGCCGGCGTCGAGGTGTTTCTGAATGATGCGACCACGAATCCGCTCAACGACCTCCCAACCCGCCGGTCGATCCGATACCACCTCGTCCGCCAACAGAAGAAGTCCACCCGGCTGCAGAGAACTTCCCATGGCGTCGATGGTCCTACGTTTGGTGCCGTCATCAAGGTGGTGCAGGGCAAAGGAGCAGAGGATGAGGTCGTAGGTCGCGTCGCGAAACACGCAGTCCGCGGTGCCCGCTTCGGTGAAGTCGCCAACGAAGGTGTCACGAATGTAACCATCGAGCATCTCGGCGGCGGCGGCGGCCATTCGCGGTGAGCCATCGACCACGGTCACGCGACCCTCGCTGTGGCAAGCAGGTGCCACAGCTATCGTGGCGGAACCCGGGCCGCAACCCACATCGAGGATGGAGCGGGGCTTGTTATCGCGGACTTCGACCACGTCGAGCATTGCGTTGAGGATGGGCTCATATCCGGGAACCAGCAATGGCCACATCGACGGATAATGTGCCACGATCCTGTCGTAGCGGGCGAAATGCATGGCCCGAAGTGTACCCAGGGGAGGCAGATGATGTCGAGCGGTCGAGGTTTCTTTCGCTGACCAGATGTTTCAGTTGATGGGCTCTTGGACCGGTGCTGCTGCGGCTCTCGCCAGGGAAGCTCGGCTCGAGGCAGTTGGAATGGGGGCCTCACTGATCTCGGGGGCGCCGCCGATGGGGGGAGGAGGTGATGCCTTGTTCTCGTGTTTGTCGATCTCGGCATCGAGGTCGTCAAAGGCCGATTGAGCGCGCTCCCTGACCTTCGCCACGATATTCTCGGGCAGCTGTTTCTCCACCGCTTCAATGCTGCGTTTCATGACGTCGACAGGGTAGACACAACCCCAGCCATAGGTGGTGCGCTTCTTGTTGAATGGGCCGATGCCATCCCGATCGTGCCAAAACGCCGTGATGATGGCGCCTTTGGAGACGGCCTGGGTGGTGGCTACGGTCATCATCTCGAATAATTGGTAGCGATCGGTGGTAAGTTCCTCGTGGTAGCTCGACACCAGTGTTTGCAGCACCATGGCGAGTTGGCTGCGGACGTCTTCGACGACGACGTCGAAAGTCTTGTCGGGGTGGAATGTCGGCAAGGAGAAACCGACAGCACACAGACGGCCTCCCGGCTGCTTGCCGGTGCGCGCGATCCAGGTTGGGACATGCTTGGGACTGATGCCTTTGCCTTTGCCTTTGCCACGCAAGGCTTTGAGGTCGACCTTGAATGTGCTGGCGGCGACCTTGGCGTCGATGCAGGTGTGAGCGTAGGTGAAGCTCTTTTGGGCGAAGGGACCGGTGCCACCATCGTCGAGCCAAAACTCTG
>MGST01000054.1 GCA_001798605.1 Deltaproteobacteria bacterium RIFOXYA12_FULL_58_15
CGCCTGGACGCCAACACCGACCTTTCGACCGCGACGGTCTCCGCTCTCGATCTTCGCCTCGCCGGGGGCGGCGTGGTGCAGGCGCACGGGAACGTGCAGATCGACGGCAGTGCAGTCGACGGCCACGTCCGCGTTGATGATATGCCGATCGGTGCGGTGGGTGCGCTTGTCGGGTCCGGTAGGGATGCATCGGGCGTGGCGCGCTTGCGCGGGGACATGACTGGGTCGCTCACCCAGCCGCGGATCGTCGCAGAGCTGCGCATCACAGACGCTGCCTGGCGACAGGTTGGCCTCGGCGTGGCCGACCTGCGCGTTGATGGCGATCTCGCGTCGGCATCAGCCAGCGGGAGCGTCGTCGGCCTTCTCGGTCGGGCAGAAGTGAGCGGCAGCATACAATGGCAGACGCAGGCGGCAAATGTTCGTCTCGTGTTGAACCTCACAGACGTGGGGCGACTCACCCGCATTGTCCGTCCCGACCTCACTACCGCCGGGCAGGCGAATATCGATTTCACCTTCTCGGGGCCTATCCTTACCCCGGAGGTGCATGGGCGTGTTGAGCTTCTCAATGGCATGTTGGCTGGCCGGAATTTGGGCCGCTTCGAGGCAGACTTGACGACCCTAAGCGTGCCAAACGGCACGTCCTACGAGTTACATGGGGGCTTCGTCGATGGTCCCGCTCTCATTGCGGGTACGGCGAGATTCACGCCAGCCCCGCTGACTCTCGACCTTGCTGCCACATTTGAGGCGCTGTCAACCCAAGGTCTGGTGGCCAATCTCGACAAAGCCGGCGTTCGGGCAGTGGCGTCCGGTAGCGGTTCGCTTCGTTGGTCACCGGAGACAACTTTGGATGTCGAAGTGCGTCTGCAGGAGATGACCGTGAGTCTACCGGCCGACGAGATGCGCCTAGAGCGCCCTGCGACGGTTAGGCTGGCCTTGGGGGGGATTGCTGTTGACGACTTGCGACTCGTCGGCGCGCACACACACCTGTCGGTGCGAGGTGTCGTCGGCGACACGATCGACCTTACGGCGGAGGGTACGACCAACGTGGCGTTGGCCGCGTTTCTCGTTCCTGCGGTCACCCACGCGTCGGGGACCGTAGCTCTCAAATTGGAGGCGGTCGGTAGTGCCGCCGAGCCACGGCTGCGCGGCTTCGTGCGGCCGCAGAACCCGTTGTCCGTGCGTCTGCGAGGCGTGCGCGAGGAGATTGTGCTTGAGAAGGGGCAACTCTCATTCGCCTCTGAGGCACTCGTGATCGAGGGCGTTGAGGCACGTTTCGGTGATGGACGGATCGTCGCGCACGGTCGGGTCGGCCTCGTCAAGATGCGGCCCTCCGGTTACAAACTCGATGTCGGCTTTGACGGACTGGTCCTCAACACCGGTGAGCTGACCTTCGAGGCGGACGGCGCGTTGTCCCTCGGGGGCACCGGGCCGGTGCCGGCCGTGCGCGGACGACTGGACATCGTGCGTGGTCGTTACCATCGCGAATTTGAGCTCCACAACCTGGCTTTCGTGGCAAAACCGACGCCGCCTGCCAAGGCACCCTCTGCACCGCCCGAGTGGTTGCACGAGTTGCAGCTCGACCTGGACGTGGCAAGCGCGGAGCCGTTCGAGGTGGATGTCCGCGCCGGACCGCTACGGGTGCAGGCCCTCATGGACGCGCATTTGCAGGTCCGGGGCAATGCCGCCGCAGTGATTGTGGAGGGGCGCATCTCGGGTGAGTCGGGGTCGATTCGGTTCCCGGCCGCAGAGCTTGAGCTCGTGGAAACGACCATCGACTTCGAGCCTTCTGCGGATCTGCTCGAGGCGGCGATCCACGTGCGTGCGGAGGGTGAGATCACGCCGCGTGGGCAGCCCGAAACCTACTTGACGGATCTGCGTTTGGACGGCGATCCAAACCGGTTGGCACTCGAGGTCAATACCGACCCGGCGCTGGACCGCGTGGAGGCGCTGCTCTTGCTCGCTACTGGCACGTTGACGTCTGCCCGTAGCGCTCCCGGCTCGAACGGTGCCGAGTTGGACGCCGCTCTCACTGTGGCAAGCGGGCAGCTGGCCTCACCACTAACGGCGGCCTTGTCGGATCAAATCGAGAAGCTGTTCAATTTTCGGCCGGAGCTCGGAGTCGCCACCTCGAGCACCGTGTTGGAGGTCGGAGTCAGTCAACGGATCACCGATCGTTTGCGCCTCGAAGGTACTTACCGCCGTGCCTACGATGGCAGCCTTGCTCTGACCACGGCGCGGGCGCGCATGTTGTTCTCCGATCGGCTGTTTGTCGAGGGGACGGCCCGGGCATTGTCGGCGTCCGACGAGTCGGATGCCACCGGTCTCGGTTCGCAGAATCAAGTCGAGCTGAAATATCGGCTCATGGGTAAATAGAGTGCACGTCTTCGCGAGAAATCACACTCTTCTTGGCAGTGTCGTGGCCACTCTGTTATTCCCTTGGCCCGCCACGGCCGCAGGTGACGACACCAACGGTTGCGACTCCGACACGGCCGTCTTTCACCTGCTGTCGCCTGGACCTGCATGGGACGGCTGGCCCGAGTTGTGCGCGCGGTTGAATGCGTACGTCGGCACCCCCCCGAACTCATTGGCCGATGGGTGGCCCGCAGAGGTCGAGCGCAAGCTCATGGCCACAGGTTACTTCGAGGAGGTTTCGTGTTCCCACCCGTCCAAGGTGCTCGAGTGCCACACAAGTCCCCGTGGCATCGTACGAGGGGTGAAGGTGACGGGCGATGTGCCATTTCCGTTGCTCGCGAGCGCGTTGGAAAGGCGACTGATGCTCCGCCCGGGGGCGCTCTTGGCACCCGGGTTGGTTGAGCGTCAGGTGGACCGATTGAAGCAACACCTGCAGAGCGAGGGCATCTTCGGTGTCGAGGTTGTTACCGAGCTGGAACCTGCGGGGGCGGCTGGCCCGAACCGCGGCTTCGAGATTGTGGTGCGGCTTGTCGGCGGCAAGAAGTATTCGCTCGGGGAGGTGGAGGTTCGAGGCGACGCAGTCGTGCCGGCCAAAGACGTCGACGGTCGCTTGCGCCATTCATGGATCCCGTGGCTCGTGTCCGAGCGGTTCTCGCCGACGCAGCTGCGGCAGGACATCGATGAGCTGGCCGACTGGTTGCGCCAACACGGGTGGCCGGAGGCTCGGGTCCGTTCTAGCTACACGCTTGATGGCGAGCGCGGCGTCGCCAAGGTGAGCGTTGCCATCGACAGCGGTCCGAAGGTCTCCATGACGTTTGTTGGCAATCGCGTCTTAGACGCCGATGATTTGCGCGCGGCAGCGGCATTTGCCGACAGTGGGGCCGTGGACACTGTTGAGGTGGATGACACTGCGGCGCGCATCGCACACTTGTACCAGCAGGATGGGTACTATGCGGTCACGGTGACGTCGTCACAGGAGCAGATACCCGATGGTCTGACTATCGTCTATGAGATTGCCGAGGGCGAGCGTGCGACGATCGGTGAGATTACCTTTCGCGGGAATCGCCAACTTGGCCTTGCTGATCTTCAAGAGCTTTACCTGCGCACCCGCACCGAGGGTTTGCTGCGGCGCGGGCGTTGGGTGGACGTCTGGGTGGACGAGGACTGCGCGACGATCCGCGAGCTTTACCGGCGAGAGGGATTCGCCTCCGCCACGGTGTCAGCAGAGAAGGTCGTCATTGGGCCGGGTATCTTGTCTGTCTCCTTCCGCATCCAGGAAGGGGAGAGTGACCGGGTGGTTGCGATGTCGGCGGAGGGTACTCCGGAAGGGTTGTCTTTGGAGCCCGAGGACCAGTTGACGCTCGTTGCCGGTGCGCCCTTCGAAGAGCGACTGCTCGCTCGCGACCAGCAGAAGTTGCTCGTGGGGCTTGCCCAGGAGGGCTACGTCGAGGCGCAGGCCGAGGCCACGGTCAGCGCGGCCGAGGACGGCTCCGGCAAGGTCATCCATTGGCACGTGGAGCCGGGAGAGCGTGCTATCCTCGGGGGCGTGCTGACCCGCGGGAACGTGCGCACGAGTGGCACCTTTCTTGCGCGCGACCTCGAGCTTGAGGATGGGGAGCCTGTGCAACTCGAGACCTTGAGCACCGGGCGCCGGCGCCTGCGCGGACTCGGCATCTTTCATGGCGTCGAGCTCGAGCCTCTGCCCACCCGAGACCCGGCCAACACTTGGCTGATGGTCGCTGTGCAGGAGCGAGAGGTGCGGTCTTTGGATGCGGCGCTGTCGTTCAGTACCGACGATCTGTTTGCCGTCGGCCTCGACTACTCCGACCACAACTGGTGGGGTCAGGCGATCTCACTGGACTTGAAGGCCCGGGTGGCCAACGCCTCCGAGGTCCTTCCCGCCGTCCTGCGCATCGGCAACGCTGACCGCATCTCGCTGGCGGTGCGTGCTCCGCACCCTCTCGGCGCACCATTTGACGTGAGCACAAGCGCGCGCATTTCGATGGAGGAAAGGCGGTTGTTCGTGGAGCAACTGGCGGTCGCGGGATTTTCGTTGAGCCGACAGTTGCTAACGCGTGAATCATGTGGGTCGTGTCCCGATGTTGTCCTCAGCCTCGGTTATGAAGTGAGCGTGACGCGCCTACGGGAGAAGCAGAGCGCTCTCGATACCCTTGCGGGTACGCCATTCGAGCGCTCATTCAAGATCGCGCCATCTTTGTCCATAGCCCGCACCGACTCCTCGATCTCGCCCGAGCGGGGCTATCGGTGCTCGACACAGCTCGAGCTCGCGCATCCGCTCCTGGGAGGCGGTCTGGATGCGCGCACCTATTGGCGAGTGACGGCTCTGGCTGCGGGATTTGTGCCGCTGTTCACTCCGTTCTCGTTCGAGACCGACGGCGGCACGCGCATCGGCGGCCCTCTGTTCTTGATGGCTGGCGTGCGTTACGGCGCGGCCCAACCATTTGGTGCCGACCGACACCTCCCCGAAACCGAGGCTTTCTACTACGGCGGCGACCTGAGCGTACGCGGCATGGAAGCGCGTGCGTCGGCGGTGGCGGTGAGCGAGGGACGCTATTTGATGACCACAAGCACTGAACTGCACTGGCGCGTGCTTCCAGACACATGGCTTGGCGCGCTCGAGGTCGGGGGGTTCGTGGACGCGGGCACAGTGGCACACGGGTTTGGAAAGCTGTTTGACGAGGTCGCAGTGAGCTCAGGACCGACGCTCAGGTTTGTCACCCTGGTGGGACCGCTGGCGGTCAGCTACGCCTGGCCCGTCGTCCGCCCGGCCCACATCGTCGCGCGCGACCCGCGTGCGATGCCCGCGAACGGACGACTTCACATCACGTTCGGAGCGGCGTACTGATCATTCTGGCCACTGCACATTCCTGCGGCGCATCATCACAACACCTGGGCAAAGGAGAATCCCGTTTCTTGTTGGGGAGATGATGGACCGGGGGAAACATTAGGTGCATATAGCCTCCCCATGACACGGATTCTTGCGCGTAGCGCATTCTTCTTCTCCGGCGTTGCCGGACTGACATTCGAAATCGTGTGGCTCCGGCACTTGGGTTGGGCCGTGGGAGGCACGACACTCGCCGTCGCCACCACGACCGCGGCCTACATGGGTGGGTTGGCCCTGGGTAGCCACTTAGGTGGCCGCTTTGCCGACCGGCTACGGCGACCCTTGGCGGTGTACGGGTCCCTGGAAATCACACTTGCGGTAGTCGGATTGCTTATCCCCCATTGGTGTACGTTTATTCCTGGAATTGCCGAGAGCATCTTTGGTGAGCTCTCCGGCGGCGGCTCGCGGGCGCTGGTTCGTTTTTTCGTTGCCACCGCCGTACTGATTATTCCGACCACAGCCATGGGAATGACGCTGCCTATTCTGTCGCGTGCGGTTGCCGACAAAGTGGGTCGAGTCGGCCGTGAGGTCGGGATCCTCTACTCGCTCAACATCGCCGGTGCCATGATCGGTGCCGCACTCGCAGGGTTTTGGTGGATTCCCCACATTGGGCTGTTGCGCACCAACCTGGTCGCCGTTTGCATCGACCTCTTGCTCGGCGTTGGCGCAGTGGTTGGCGGCATTGTGTTGGTCAAGGCGCTCAATCCCAAACCGCCCGTCGCGGGTACCCCCATACTCCGTCCCGGGTCTCGCGCCATCGTCGCCATGCTCGTGGTGACAGGCGCTGCTGCAATGGCGCTGCAAGTATTGTTCACACGGGGCATCGGCACGGCGCTCGGACCATCAACGTACGCCTTCTCGGCAATCGTTTGCACCTACCTTGCCGGCCTCGCCATAGGTGGCGCTGCTGCCGCCTGGCTCAGCGGTCGCATCGAATCGGCGCGGTTGGCCCTTACCTTGGTGCTCCTCGCCACTGCCACCTTTAGCTTTTTCGGCATCGTCGTCATCGATGACCTGCCCATCCTGCTACAAAAGGCCGTCTTGGATCCTGACCTGACGGTTTCGGGATTGTTCCGCTGGGAGTTCGCGCTCGCCGGCCTTGCCATATTGCCCGCCACCATCGGCATGGGTGCCATCTTTCCGCTTACACTCTCCGCCGTGGTTGGCAGCGATGAGCGTCTCGGCGCTGCCGTAGGCCGCGCCTATGCACTCAATACGGTGGGCAACATCCTCGGATCCGCAGGGGCGGTGTTTATTCTCTTGCCGTGGCTTGGCGTCGAAGGCGGGCTGCGCGCCGCCGCTGTGGCTTACGCGGTGGTAGCAGGTTTCTTTGCCTTCACCCTCGAACCCGCACGCAAGTCGTGGCGTGGCCCTACGGCAACCGTCGCCGCTCTGGTATTGGTATTCATCGTCGCGTGGCCCTCCTGGAATATCGGCCAGTGGACCGCTGGCATGTTTCGCATGTCGATGACCCGTTACTACTACCCTGACGGCGACTTCGACGCGGCCAACCTCGTATTTCACAAAGATGGACTGTCGACGACCGTAACTGTTGAAGAAGAGAACGATGTTCGCTGGATCAAGGTGAACGGTAAGATCGATGGCTCGTCCGAGGGCGACATGCCGACTCAGGTTCTCTCTGGCGTTTTGCCGATGTTGTTCCGCGACACAGCCCAGAGGGTTGCCGTCATTGGTTGCGGCAGCGGCGTCACGGTGGGTGCGGCATTGCAGGCCGAACCAGAGAGTGTCACCCTCATCGAGTTGGAGCACGCCGTCATTGAGGCGGCCAAGCTCTTCGCCAAGGTCAACTATGCTTTCTGGGACGATCCACGCGTCCAAATCGTCGAAGACGATGGCCGCAACTTCTTGCGCGGAGGAGGCGAGCCTTACGACGTCATCATCTCTGAGCCTTCCAATCCGTGGATGACCGGTGCCGCGAGCCTGTTCACCGCGGAGTTCTTCCGCATCGCCGCGAGTCGTCTGGTGGAAGACGGAACCTTTCTGCAGTGGCTGCAGATCTACGAGCTCGCTCCAGAACGCATCGCTTCGGTGCTAAAGACCTTCAACAGCGTCTTTCCCCACGTCATCGTCTTCACTCCCGAAGCCGACTCCAACGACCTGCTCATTCTAGGCAGCCGCAAGCCATGGCAAATCGATTGGGGAAAGCTCGAGAGCAGATTTGTGGCCCTCGAGGGCGAGATGACCCGGGCCGGCGTGAGCTCACCTGACGAGTTCCTGTCACTTCTGCTCTTTAGCGATCGTGAGATTGCCAAGATCAAATCAGATGTTCCGTTGAACACCGATGACAACGCCTTCATCGAGTTTGGTGCGCCACGAGACTTATTGGCATTTGCCGACGACGATCCGGACGTGGCCCCCATCGAGGCGGTCCGCGGCAAGCGAGCGGCGCTGGTACAACACCTAAGCACCGGAGAACCCGCAACATGGCCCGAGCGACACGCGAGGCTCGCGGACAGTTATCTTCGCCAAGGGTTTGTCGCGGACGCCCTGGTGTCCGCGAACCTCGCAGCCGAGAATGCGACCGACAACTCCCCGCGCGCCCAGGCTGCGAGAATCATCGAACTTGTCGGCTTGTTGCAGGAGGAAGACCGGGAGCTCGTCATTGACGGTGCCATGGTAAAAAATGACCCCCAATACGCCATTCTGGCCAGTTTGGTGCAAAATGGAGAAGAGGCCCAGGCCCTCGCGCAAATGGAGGCCGTTCCGGAGATGAAAAACCAAAGTGGCGCCCACTCCCTCCTTTACGGTTTTCTCCTCTACCGCGCCGACCGTTACAAGAGCGCCCAGAGAGCCCTTCTGCGAGCCAACGACGACGCCAGCATGATCCCCCATGCGCGGGCCATTTCTTACTATTTGGCCAAACAATCCTTCGAATCCGGGGATTTTGACCAGGCGGTCGAAGAAATGGCCAGATATCGCGAAACTGCATCACGAGACTTGTCTCCCTCGCCCCCCACGGAATAGAGTTCGCTATGCAATTGACCGTCGCCAGTCGCACGGACGTCGGCAGAGTCCGTACCAACAACGAGGACTCCTTTTTTGCCGACCCCGCTTTGGGCCTATTCGTCGTTTGCGATGGAATGGGTGGGCATTCTGCCGGTGAGGTTGCGTCGCAAATGGCGTGCAACATCATCAAACGCGAGCTCGAAGCAGCCAGCAAACAGAGAGAGAAGTACCTCCAAAGCGGAAAGCCTTCCGACATCAAGGGGCTACGCAAAGCCGTAGAGGCGGCCATCCACACCGCTTGCAAGGAAGTTTTCAAAAAAGCGAGCAAATCACCAGAGCATGCCGGCATGGGCACCACTGTGACCGTGGTTCTCATCGCCGGGCACGACAAGGGTATTCTCGGTCACGTCGGCGATTCTCGTCTGTATGTGGCCCGTGGTGGCGCGGTGCACCAGCTCTCCGAGGACCACACCTACGTCAATGAGCTTGTCAGACGCGGAGCCCTCACCAAAGAACAGGCCAAGAACCATCCGCAGGGCAACGTGTTGTCGCGCGCCCTCGGTGTACAACCGAACGTCCCCGTCGACACCATGGTGTTCGACATGGATCCCGGCGACACCTACCTGCTTTGCTCAGATGGTTTGTACAACTATTTCCCAAACACTCCGGAGTTGGCCGATGGCCTCGGCAACCCCGACCTCAACACGGGTCTCAACTTGCTCATCGACCGCGCCCTGGACCGGGGTGGGCACGACAACACGACGGGTATTACCTTCCGCGTCGGTGGCGAGCCGCCGCCGGAAGGGCACGCAACCGCGGCCGAGCAACGGATTGCCATCCTCAAGCGCATCCCGTTCTTCTCCCATCTCAGCTACAACGAGTTGGTCAAGGTCGTAGGCCTCACCCAACTCGCACGTGTCAAAGCCGGTGACGTCTTCATCACGGAAGGTGAGCCCGGCGACGAGCTGTATGTTGTCCTCGCCGGTGATGTGCAAGTCATCAAGGGCGAACAGGTCATCGTCAACCTCAATGCAGGTGCCCACATCGGTGAGATGGCCCTCATCGACAACGCACCGCGCTCCGCTTCGGTGCGCGCCCAGTCCGACGTCAATCTCCTAGTGATGCGCCGTGAGGAGTTTTTCAGCATCATACGTAGCGAACCGGTGATCGCCACGAAGCTCCTGTGGAGCTTCGTGCAGGTATTGAGCGGTAGACTGCGCGATACCAACGAAGCACTCGCACGCAAGGAGCTCGACGACGATGAACTCGAAGTCTTCATCGACGATGGTGAGGGCTAAGGCCAAAAGACCGGTCGGCTCGAGTCGTCTTTTCGTGTGGGATCGACGAGCGAATGGAGACCCAAATGAAATCGATATTAGGTTGGTTAGTCGTTTTAGGCCTCGTCGTTGGCGGCGCGGGTTTTGGTCTGTGGCAGTTCAATCAGACGACCCAAGAACAGGCATACCACCTCGAGCTCGCCCAGTTGAAACGCGGGTTCCTAAACAGCTTCGTCGGCTTGCGTATCCAATCCACTGACGAGTACCGCAAAGAGGTAGGCATCGCGCTCACCAAGTATTTCGGTGAACTCGACAAGCTTGCGAAAAAATACCCCGACTTCTACGACATCGAGCGCGAGCTCAAGCATGGTGAGGCGGAGCTCGCAGCCGGCCGCATGCCGGAGAGCCAGAAGCTCGGGCGCGAAGAGCGCATCGCCATCACCCTCGACTTGTTCAAGCGCATGCGCCAGGGGCAGTATCGCCCGCTCTACACCGGCAGCGACAAGACCTTCCGCTTCGATGTCTGGGACATCACCCCCGCCAAGGTCTCTGGCGAGATGAGGGTAAAAATGTCTTACGCCCACTGGGGAGCATTTGGCCCGGTGTCCTATCAAAGCATCATTGGCAACATGCCCATTGAGCAGGAGAAGGGCAAACCGGCTGAGGTCAAACAGTTTGTTGGCGACGGTCAGCCCCCGAGCCTGCAGATTGATCCTGAGCGCTGGGTCGCGGAGTTCCCTCCGGGAGTCGAGATCGGACACTACGACCTGCCGCAATTCCCCCGCGAAGCCACATCCGTTGAGCTGACCTTTGTGTTTGACATCCGCACCATCGGTGGCAGCTCGCAGACCGCCACCATCCTCTTTGATGATGTCCCCATCCCCGAGAGCTGGAAGGTCCCCGAAGGCCAAAAGTGGGAGGGCCAAGAGCGCCTCGCCAGCGACGACGAACTGCGCGCCGCCGGCGCGACCGTGCAAGACGTCCCCGGCACTACCCGCATTGACGCTGACGGCGCGGAGATCAACGTCACTCGCTGACACCCCACACTTCGGGATTCGCTCGCTCAATCCCCTGCCGAATTGGTGTCGGATGCTGGCTTCCGATTGGCCGCCGCAAACACACCGGCGGCCTGCATCTCATCGAGACGATCGATCACGCGATTGAGACGTTTGCGTAACCTGCCAATCTTGCGACTCACTCGATCGAGATCAGGTGCTGTCGCCAATCCCATGGCCGCGAGCACCCGACCTCCACGTTGGTCGAGAACGGTTCGCGCTTCTTGGAGCTTCTTGACGGCGTTACCCACAGCTTCGGCGCGCTGCTCCGAAGAGAGCAACTCATCCACAGCGCGGGTGCCAAGCTCGCGGGCGCGCTGGCGCAGCTTGCCAAAAGGGTTACGGGAAGACACTGCGCTCAGCCCTTCTTCTTGCCCTTCTTCTTGCCTTTGCCTGGTTTGGCGTTTGGCGACGCTGGCGCATCCTCGGACTCTGAAAGATTGAACACCGTGTACTTGGCTTTGTCGCCTTCGACCTTGAGCATAGCCGCCATGCCCACGGACAGTGAGCCATCATTCATCGGCCAGCGTACGCCATCGGCGGCACCTGGATTGAGGAACAACTGCGGATGCATCTCACCTTGCTTGAGGAGATTTTTGCCCGAGGCGTCGGTGGCGCGACCGCCAGCCTCATGAATATTGCCAAAGATGCCGAAGGGTATTTGGGCGCTGGTGATCAAATTCGAGAGGCCGGGGTCACCGACATTGGCACCCTCAGCGGTGCGGTCGATGGCCTGTGCGCCCTCTTGGCGTGGACCACCGTGGGAAACCAGGATCGTCGGTGAATCGCAGCTCTTCACCAGTTTCTCAAGCAGAGCCACGTCGGCCGAGAAGTATTGGCAGCCGTCGTCGTGGTGAATGTAGGACGGATTGTAATAACCAGGCATCGACACAATGTCGGCTACAGGCGTGTCAACTCGGCGGATGGTGTTGAGGTCGAAGACGTTGCCGTGCCGTGCGCGCAGGGCCACCATCGCCTTGCCGTACTCGGTTTTGCCTTCACGATTGCCGACAATGTTGAACACCGGCACACCCACCGCCGCCAGGATCCCCAACGACGCCTCGATCTGAGCTTGGTCCTCACCGGTGTCACCGGAGACGATGATCGCGTCAACCTTTTCGCGCTTAAAGACATCTGCCGCAACTTTGAGATTGACACGATTTTCTTCCGTGTCTTCCTTGATATCGGACACAGCACCAAGGGTCAGAGACTCGAGCTTGGGAGACTTGAGGGTCAATGTCGAGCCGTTCTGTTCCCACTCAGTCTCGCCCACTTTGATGCTCTCCGGCGTCCCCGCCCCGATAGGCCCCACGCACTGTGGATCAGAGCCGGCCGGAGCCTTGGTCGTCGGTTGATCAGGGGTCGGCGGCTCAACAATGTCTGCCGCCTCCTTCTGGCATCCCCATGCAAACAAAACCAACAAAACAGGTACGGCAAAACGCTTCATGACAGGGCTCCCTCAATGTTTGGACGGCCCATGCATCGCAAAAAACACAGATGCACTCAACCCATTTCGAGTCCTATGCCAAACGTGTACCTATTGCACACTTGCGACGTCTGTGCGGTGCTGGCACTGGCGTGAGCGTAACTCTCGGGTCTACGGCGTCAGCCAATCCTCGGTCTACGGTTCCGGTGCCGTCCTCGCGCGTTTCTCTTCGAGCTCAGCAAGGGCCTCCTCGGCACTGGCCTGCACCGCAGGGATCGGGTGTCCACTTGCGAGTGTCACAAGGTACCCCTCGGCGGTGCGCCCGCCGATCTGCGCAAGAGCATAGACGATCTGAATGACCAAGTGAGGATCCTTCTGCCGAGTGAGCTCAATCAATGGTTCCACGGCCTGCTCATCGCCAATCGCCACCAGTGCGCCAACTGTGCGCAACACCAGTTCCTCATGCGGCTCGGTCGTCAGACGCGCGCACAAGCCCCCCACTGCTTCCCGGCTTCTGCGCTCGCCGAGGCGTTGAATGACAAAATCGCGCACACGCGCATCGGGATGATTGAGAGAAGACACCAAACGCTCATCAGCAGAGGTGTCAAGCCACCGCTCTTGCTCGATGACGCCCCAGGCATCTTCAAACCCAGTCATCACTGAAGCAACGACATCCTCAAGGGGCAATCCACGCCCCACCGTACGATAAAGCGTCGGCCCGACGGTCGGTTGGAGCCTGATCTCCACTGGCCGCCCCTCATCCCCGTCCGGCGTATTGCGGCCAACAACATTCGCGGTCAAATGCAGGACGTATTCAGCATCCCGATTGCCAGAGACAAACCTCGCCGTGTCCGATTCGTCGATGTGGACCTCAACCGCCCTACGGATCGCATCGCGCTGCTCGACGGCTTCATCGAGGTCGCGGGGCAAATTGAGGATGACACGGCTGATCGTGACCCGAGTAGGCCGCGAGCCACAGCTAGACTGACAACCGGAAAAACACAAGATGGCAGCAAAGGCGCTACATGCCAACCAACAGGCGCGCCCCAAACGCCGGTGCCAACCCAGCGTCGATAATTCTCTTCCGCGCCGTTTCGTTGTCATAGGCAAGACGGTGAAACTTGAAAACCCTCGTGACACTATCAAAGACGCCACAACTCGCTCGCGGGTCGCGATCACGCGGCTGCCCGGCACTGCCCACAGTGATAATGTACTTCGCGCTCGGGTCACAGTGTATCTCCGAAAGCAAAAGTGGTGTGACCCGATCACGCTGGAGCTTGAACGATATCGTCAAATGCGAATGTCCAATGAAAGTGACGGGGGCAAACTCATCGTAGTAGGGAAGGAGGTCGATCAACTGCTCAGGAGCGAAGATATAGTCGAATTCTTCGGGGACCAAGGGTGAACCATGGCTGAAATCTATGTACTCGCAGCGGACCTTGTAGGACAGACCTCTGAGCCACGCGAGATTCTCTTCAGACAATTGACTCGCGCACCAGTCGAGTGCCTGACGAGCGGCATCGTAGTAGTCTGAGTAGTCCATACGCGCACAGACGGCAGCATCGTGATTGCCGAGTACGGACTGCGACGCCAACGCTCGAATGGCGTTGCATGCCTCGTTTGGGTTGGCCCCATATCCAACAGCATCACCCAGAAAGATGATCTCGTCGAGCTCGAGGGACTTCAGATGAGGGACGATGACGGCAAGAGCTTGCTCGTTGCCGTGAGCGTCAGAAAATATTCCATACCGCATTTTTTGCCCGGGCTATCCCTCCCCAACATATGCCACGATCTCATCGGTACCCGTGAGGCTGATGAACTCCACTCCCATCACGCCTCCGCGCCCACGAAAACCTTCTGATCGCCATACCACACGCGCCTCTGCGCTGACCTCGTTCCCCTTGCAGTGCAGGCGGAAACGCATGGTCACCGTTGTGCCGACCAATGGCGGCGACGCCGTCAAAAGACGCGCGCCGTCCAGACTGATGTCGGCCAGAGAGGCGTACCTCTCCACTTTTCCATCGACGATCCAACACCGAACGGGGACCACCTTGCGCCGACTGGCCCGTTGTTCGGGTCGGCCAGCGGCGGGTCCTTGTGCGCCTGTGTTCCCCATTGTTGGCATGATTGTTGACCCCCTTGGGGTGTGTCAAGTGGCCATTTGCCATGTTTACAGAGCAACCTCTATGGTGGCGCCATCGGACAACCTCGTGCCATACTCTCGCCAATGCCCTTCAAACCCCTCCTTGGCTTGCTCGTTGGTACCGTCGCCGGATGCGGCAACCCGAGCCTGGTGAGAATTCTCGTTCAAATGGACACTGTTGGACACATCGAGGTCCTGGATGTGTCCACCAACATAGATGACTTCACCGAAGTCCGAGGCGCTGTGGCGCAGTTGTGGAGCGATGTCGAGATTGAAATCGACGCCACCATTACAGCCGTTGATCGCGGTGGCTCACGAGAGTCCTTCGTTTCCCACCCCCGCGCAGTGAGCGCGAACTGGGTTGTTGATGGCGACGTGGCAATCGCCACCGACTTCGAATCCCTAAGCATGCTGACCGCCTATGCTCACTTGGAAGCCGCCGCAATGTTCTTCAATGCCCTCCATGTCGCGACCACAAGTGAGCCAACGCCTGTTTACTTCCACCCCACCCTCGCCGTCGCAGTACCCGACAGCTACCCAACCTCAGACAATGCCACCTACTTCCCAGAAGCCGATGGTTTCATCATCCTGCCGATGCTCACCTATCGGGAAGTGCCGTTTGCGATGAATCGGGGCGTCTTGGCGCACGAGATGGCCCATCGCATATTCTACTACGAGTTCTTCGCCGGTGAATTGTTTGCAACCCTCGAACAACATCGCATGACTCCGGGCTCCAAGAGCAATTGGCAACGCATCCGCGCTACGGATGAGGGCGTCGCGGATTTTTTTGGTGCGGCGATCGCCCACGACCCACAATTTCTCTCGCCGAGCGTACCCGACGATGTAGCCAATGCTCGCCGCCTCGATCGGACGCGAATTCTCGACCCGGCGTGGGTGGCAGGCGACGAGCCCACCGCCAACGGCGAATACCTGCCCTATCTTCCTGGGGCGGTGGTCGCCGCAGCCCTTTGGCAGATCGCGCAACTCACCGATGTGGAAACCGTCTCGCTGGCTCTCATCGCAGCACAGCGCGATCTCGCCGCGCAGATCCGCGACACCTTCACCTATCGCTTCGGCGAGCTAGAGGCTGCTGTCGTCGAGAATCTTCCAGCCAACCACAGGACGGCCGCCTGTACGGTCCTCAGCCAGAGCCACACTGCCGCGTGGGCCTACCTCGCGAGCTCCTGCCCGTAGTCAGGAGTAACGCCAGGCGGTACGGCTAGAGAACGATGGCAATATCCAAAGATGGATAGAGAGCGTGCAGCAAACCGCCGGAGGGCATCCGCACCAACCCCCCTGCCAGTTGCGGCGCAATGCGAACGGAGCGGAGCTCAAACTGCAGGCCGACAACCCACCCAGCGCCCCATTGATTGATTTCTTTGTCGATCACCTGGTCATCGAGACCAGGAGTCGCGAACCGCTCCTCGCCAAAAATGAGGTAGTGATTGTACCGGCCGGCCAGAAACAAGACGCCACGGCGCCACAGATGGCGACTTAAAATCAGCGGCACGTCGCCCACCATCCCAGCGTATTCGCGCGAGAAGCACCCGCCGGCTACGCAACCGAGACGATCCCGAGAGCGATAGAAACCATCTATCCCCAAACCCACCGCGATTCCCAAGCCCAGAGTCTTCTCGCGGACAACCTGGTACATGAGTTCTACCCGACCGCCGAGGGAGAATGGTCGCAGCCGCAAGCCGACATCAAAATCCCGCGCCACACCATAATGAGCAGCGATCTCAGTCAACCACACGGGACTGGGGGACTTCTTCGTTTCCCCAGTAGGCTCTGCAAAGGCAAAGTCATCGGCATGATTGCGGGTCACCCCTTGCACGATACCGATTCGGAACTGGCCTGGCATCAGTGTCTCCGGCCGCACACTCTGACTACCGGCGACACAACCCACAAAGAGCGCGCTGACCGCACAGAGCAGAAAGAGCCGTTTCGTCATGGCTGTCTCCGACGACGACGACCCATCCACGTAACGGCAACAGCCCCCACTGCAACCGGGATCGACCAAGTCGGCAAGGCAGCCTCTGCAGGCTGCCCTCCAGCCACCGCACGAATGCGAAATCGTTGATCAGAGGGTTCACCGCCAACCCCAGAAAAATGCACGTCAGCAAGTTGAGACGGGAGCAGTCGAGTGCGCAAACGCGTGACAAACCAGTCGCGGGAAACGGAGGTATTTCTGTGAAGCACCTCGCGAACGATCGTTTCATCGACAAAATCCGCATATTCCACCAAAAAAGTGGGTCCATTCGCCGCCTCGAGATTCTCATCCAACCTCCTGGCGTACCACTCATCCATGTCTTCGTCTTCACCGAGCCAGCTCTTAATCTCGACCTCAGCGACACCAAAATCTGTTGGCTCCATCCGTTCCGTGGCAAAAACGTAGACCTCAACATCAATGGGTGTTGTGGTGCTCACCCTGGTCATCGCCAACGGCAGGATCGGCAGATTGCCGCCTATCTTGACACCGATGGGGCCGAGCAACTCGGCAGAAGGAGTTTCCCCGGTCGCCTCGACAACGTTGTCAAGGCGCGCGACGACGTAGAAGGCCCCCAGAGCAACGTATTCGCCTATGGTCGCGGCTGCGGGATCTGGGACCACGTAGCCATGATTCAACAACCAAGCGGGCATCGCGGCAGCAGCGCTACCACCGACAACGTCAATGCTGGTTGTCCCTGCCACCAAACCGTCGACTTGCAAGGATAGCACTGGCGTTTCGAAGGACCGCGCCGCCTCAGTGCAACCGAGATCTTGGCGTCTCTGACTCAAGCGAACCTGACTGGGAGCGGTCTCAGCATGCAGTTGTTCAAACAGTGCAATGGGTGCCACCCACGCATCCAAAGCTGGCCCGAGACCGCCGGTCGGAATCACCCATGCCACGTGACTTGCATCCCCACGAAATCCCGTATGAAGAACCAGAGTTGTCAGATTGCCCTCGAGCACCAGTGCCGCTCGTACCACCGTCGACCGAGCGCTGGTCGCCCCACTGTTGGTCAGAAACCCTCCGCCAGCCAAAGCGCGAATGGGCATGCATGCCAACAGACATGCGAGCGGAATCTTCATCAACATAACGTCCCCACAAGATGAACCATGCTCGACATCAGTAGCACGGCCGGGGCTCAGGACAAAGGGCGCGCGGGGTTCGAATCGCCAGGGTTGACGACAAAAAAAAACGACCCGTGAGGATCGTTTGCGTCGTTTGGCTGA
>MGST01000055.1 GCA_001798605.1 Deltaproteobacteria bacterium RIFOXYA12_FULL_58_15
AAGGAGGCCACCGGTGATCTCGACCGCGTCGCCGCCATCCGGGCGCTAACGCCCCCAGAGTTTCTTCACTTCTCCGGGGACGATCCCAGCGCCTGCGGGTACGTTCTTCTCGGTGGGCATGGTGTCATCTCCGTCGCCTCCAACTTCGCCCCCAAACTCATGACGTCGCTGATTCGCGCTGCCCTTGATGGCAAAGTAGACATCGCGCGTTCGGAGCACAGAGAATTGCGGCCGTTGTTTGCGGCAATGGCACTGCAATCGAATCCGCTCCCGGTCAAAGCGGCCCTCGCCATGCGTGGCACCATCCAAGAATACTATCGCTTGCCACTGTGCGAGATGAACCAGGAGCCACGTGCCCGGCTCGAAGAAATTCTTCGCCAGAACGGCTGGCTCAGTTAGTCCGAGTAGTCCGAGTTACTGGGACGCCAAGTCGATGCGATTGGCGCGCAGTTCAACAAACAAAACAAACGTATCGGGCCAGAGGAAATAGAAAACCCGCCCCCCGAGCCTCAAGGTATCGCCGTCTCGGAGTGTCTTCTGTTCGTCGCTGCCGACCTTGAGCCGATTGACATAGGTGCCATTGGCAGATTCCAGATCGCGCAAGTGGTAGTGCGTCCCATCAAAACGGATCGACGCCTGAGAGGACGACACGGTCGGGTCCGCGATCACGACGTCGTTTCGTGCCGCTCGACCAAGGCAGATGTTGGGCGACGGATTATCTCCCGTCTTCTCCAGCACAAATATTCTCGAGGCGTCAGACACCATATCCTGAAGCTCAACGAGCCGTTCGCTGCTGAGCGCCAGCGCCTCGGCGGTGAACAGGCTGCGATCGATCCGCATGGTCTCGGTATGGATCGTCGTGTCCCGCTCTCGCAGCAGCTTCTCTTGATCGTCCACTGCCTCGATGAGAACCGCCGGTCTGCGCTCCATGAGCGCATCCGTAGCATGTTCTAAATGCGATTTGAGTAGGTCTCCGACGGTTAACATGACCACATTTATACCCCATTTTCGGGGGCGTGATAGCCCCACCGACGCTCACCCGCACCGTTTGAAAATGGCGAAGCCCACTGCCGCGATCACCGCAATCCACAGGATAACATCGAATGTCTTTTCGACCGGTGACTTGGGGCCCTTACTTCTGCCCGTTCCGGCAAGGGTCTTCATCAGGCGCCGCATGCCGCCAACGGTACCGCCGGCACCGCCAGCCGAGGCATCCCCTTGCACTCTGCTCTTGCGCTGTTTGCCTGTTTGCGTTCCAGACTTCTGTTTGCTCCAACGTTTCTTGGCCATGGATTCGCCTCAGGTCATTGTTTAACCGTCTTCAAGTGTTCGATAGCGCCACGCAAGCGACGACGACATCGCTCCTTGCCGAGAACTTCCATGGTCTCGAACAAAGGTGGCGTCGCCTTGCGACCCGTCACTGCCACGCGAATTGGCATGAAAAGGTACTTCGCCTCGATCTCGAGCCTCTCACCGAGTTCCCGCAAGCTTTGCTCCATCGACGCCACATCGATCTTCACCATGCCATCGAGAACCTCGGCCACAGCGGCAAGAATCTTGGCGGCTTCCTTAGGCTGCTTGTTCTTCGGCACCATGGCCTTGGTCGCCTCGTCGTCGTAGGTCACGTCACCGGCAAAGAAATAGGCTGCCTTCTCGACGAAGTCTTCGAGTTTGTCGACACGTTCATGCAACAAGGGTGCGATGGCATTCAAAGTTGCGTCATTGAACAGGTCTGTCTTGATCCGCTCCACCAACTTCTCGACCGACTGCTCGCGAATCCACACGCCGTTGAGCCAGGTAAGCTTGGCGATATCGAAAACTGGACCGCCGAGGGAGATTCGGTCGAAGGTGAACTCCTTCACCATCTCTTCGAGGCTGAATTTCTCCCGCTCGTCCGGCATCGACCAGCCCATGCGAGACAGATAGTTGAGCATTGCCTCTGGCAAGAACCCCGCATCGCGATAGTAGTTCAAGCTCACCGGGTTTTTTCGCTTGGAGATCTTCGAGCCGCCGGGATTGCGCAACAGTGGCATGTGAATCCACTTGGGTATCTCCCAGCCAAACGCCCCGTAGAGCAACACGTGCTTGGGCGTGGAAGTGATCCACTCCTCTGCACGCATCACGTGGCTTATCTCCATGAGATGGTCATCGACGACATTGGCCAAATGGTAGGTCGGCATGCCGTCGCTCTTGAGCAGCACCTGATCGTCGACTTGCTTGTTCTCGAAGACAACATCCCCACGCAATTCGTCGTGAACCGTGGTTTGCCCGTCCTTCGGTACCTTCAAACGCACGACGAACGGAATGTCAGCGTCCAGGTTCTTCTTGACCTGCGCAAGGTCCAGATCACGACAATGGCCATCGTAGCCGAAGTCGAGCTTGTTCACCTTCTGGTGCTCACGCACCTCGGCAAGGCGCTCAGGAGTGCAGAAGCACCTGTAGGCGGCACCCTTCTCCACCAGCATGTCGACATGCTCTCTGTAGATGGCGCTGCGCTCACTCTGCCGATAGGGGCCATAGGGACCACCCACGTCGGGGCCTTCGTCCCAGGTGAGTCCAAGCCAACCCAGGGCATCGATGATCATTTGCTCCCACTCAGGGCGGGAGCGCGCCTGGTCGGTGTCCTCGATGCGCAACACCAATTGGCCGCCCCCCTGCTTGGCAAGCACATAGTTGAACAAAGCAATGTAGGCAGTACCCACGTGCGGATCGCCCGTCGGGGATGGAGCCACGCGAACTCTTACCATAGTATTCCTCACGCCATCGTAACAACTCCACCGGGTCATAGCCGCTGCACGCAGACGGCTCAAGCGCCACGATCAAGTAGACGTCACTGTGCGGTTGTTGCAGGCGTCAGGCCGAGAAGGATCGTTGATTGCAGCCGACTGATGGGTCAAGCAAATTGGAGCCGGAGAATCAACTCGTCGTTTGATTGGCAATAGCGGACAATCTCGAGGCTCGAAACTCCCTCGGGAAGCCCCTGCTCAATCTTGACGCCGTCTTTCACCGCCCTTGCGGCACCCGGCCCCAAATTACCGCCGAAGGCCAGGGGCACTTTGTTTCGCAGCACCTGGAAGGTCATCGTCTTGTTAATCCTATCGACAGAAAAGCCCTCCAACATGGCGAAGGAGCCCCAGGCTATTTCCTGAGCAGGCTTGTTGAATTCTTGAGACACCCAGTAGGCCAAGTCGCCAAGGGGATCCTGAATGTTTCCAGTAGTGAACTTCAACGCAGAACTCAGAATGGGGTTTGGTTGCACGGCTAGACTCCCTTTCTCTTGTTGGCAAGAAGCGCAAGCAGGCCAACGCCCCCTTGCGGGGGGGAATCGGTGCGGACATTGCCTACGTGCCCACCTGTCTTCTTTAGCATCGACCTCAGTTGAAAACTATCGCTCTTTGCCTCGTCAGCTTTTCGATTCAACCACCGCGTGGCCGAATCAAGAAAAGCATCACCGTTTTTTCTTCCTGAAGGCATTAGCGAATCCAAATCAACTGGACAAACAATCACGTCACCTGTTGCTCAATTATCGGCACAATTTGCCAGACGTTGCGCGCCACACGCCCTCCTTCGTATTGCACCGTCGTGCACCGCCGTGCACGCCCTGCACGCCGTTCACTTGCTGGGTCAGACCGGCCGTCCCGAAAATTGAATCTTGCCTTGTCCCGGAGAGCAATAGGCACCCTGACTCCTGCTTGCTTGCTTGCTTGCGTCCTGCTCTGTTCCGCGGCAGTTTGCCGACATGAGTGAGATTCCCAGCTGGCTCGAAGCACTCCCCGTGGCGGTCACCGTGACCGCGGCAGACGGGACGATTACAGACATGAATGGCAAGGCGCGCGAAGTCTTCGCGGCCTCCGGTGGCGGCGATTTGGTCGGCAAGAGCGTCTTCGACTGTCATCCGTCGCCTGCAATCGAGAAGACCCGCGCTTTATTTCGGGACCGGACACCAAACCACTACACGATCGAGAAGCGCGGGCAGAAGAAGATTGTCCACCAACTCCCCTGGTTCGATGACGGCGAGTTCGGCGGGATTGTCGAGATTTCCATTCCCATCCCCGGCGCGATGCCCCACTTCAACCGTGATGTTTGATCGGCCGCCTCCCAAGACCAACGCCGCGCGGCTCTTGGACCGTCAGGGCATCCATTACGAACTGCGCCTGTACGACTTCGACCCAGACGACATTTCCGCGGAGTCCGTGGCTCGCAAGGTCAAGATGCCCCCAGAGCAGGTCTTCAAAACACTCGTCGCCCGCGGGGACCGAACCGGCGTACTCTTTGCGATCATCCCCGCCAACACCGAGCTCGACCTCAAGGCTCTCGCGCAGATCTCCGGCAATCGACGGGTGGAATTGGTGCCACTCAAAGAGGTGCAGCCACTGACCGGCTACGTCCGCGGTGGTGTGACGGCTCTCGCTGCGAAGAAGAGCTACCCGGTCTTTGCCGATGAAACCTTCGAGGTCTGCGATGTCGTCGCCGTGTCTGCAGGCGTCCGTGGGGCGCAGCTCGTCCTCAATCCAAGCGACTACGTGAAAGTCACAGGGGCACCGTGCGGGCCGATCGCTAGAGATAAGGTCCCGTAGGGACATGCATGCATGCATGCATGCATGCATGCGTCCGGCACATGTCTCCAGTTCTGTCCCGACATCGCTATCATTGAATCTCATCCGACTTCGATTGGTCCACTGGCGGCGAGCGCGTGAAGCTCTTGGCCTGCCAATCGATAGGGCAGCCAATCGTGCATGTGGCGGGCACCGAGGCGATGATAGAACTCGCGGGCAGGGTTCCAGTCGAGCACCGAAAAATCGACGCGCGGACAGTGCCGCTCAACGGCGAGCTTGGCCACGGCAGCGGCGAGCGCAAAACCGATATGCTCGCCGCGCACCCGGGGGGTGACGTAGAGATCCTCGACATAGATGCCGGGTCGCCCCTCCCATGTCGAGAAATTGCTGAAGAACATGATGAAGCCAACAGGTTCACCGTCCACCTCGGCGAGCAAACATTCAAAGACCCTGCGGTCGCCAAAGCCGAAGCGGACGATGTCCTCGGCGGTCACGCGGACCTCATCCATGTCTGCCTTTTCAAATACAGCGAGCTCGCGAATGAAACGGACGATCGTTGCTGCATCCTCGGCTTTGGCCGCGCGTATTCGTGTTGCCATGGTCGCACTGTATGACTTCCTCGAGAAAAGGCCACTCAATCGCCCAGCTTAGACCTTCAATTCAAGCAGCTGGGGGCGGTCGACGTTACGAGCTTGCCTAAGTGGACGTATTCCATCGGTCCTGAGATATGGGCACCCCCGGTGCCGAAACCTCGACACCTGGCAGTAGTTCTGACAACACCTCTCTTTTTATGGATCTCCATGGGATTAACGCCAAATTCAAGCACGGGGGTTTCCCGCCAACCGATGTCTCGCCGAAATTTCGGCGTGGCCAGCTGGCGAGCTCGCCGGAGTTTTTCGTTCTGGCCTGATTTTGCAACTGTCTAGCCGCACACTCCGTATTGGCCCGCCTGTTGCACCGGTTAAGCTCGATCGCACTTCGCGATAGGAAAGGACGTTGCCATGAGACGATCTCTCTCGCTCATTGCTCTCTGCACTGCGCTCAGTGCGTGCGGCATGCCCCCAAGTGAAATCGTGGACTCGGATCCAGGCTCCACAATCACAACGACGTCGGCGGGAAGGCCGACGGCTGTTGCCTTCGATCGATCCTTGCAGGATTCCATCGCACCGCCGATGAATCCCACCGATCAGCCGGACGACTCCACCGATCAGCCGGACGACTCCACCGATCCGCCGGTCGACTCCACCGATCAGCCGACACCGATCGGCACGTTCTACGTCGAAGGCCGCTTCCTGTACGATCCGTGTGGAAACAAGGTGATCTTGCGCGGCGTTAACAAGATGAACATCTGGACCGACCTCACAGGCAGCAGATCGTTTGCCGAGATCGCCAAGACCGGGGCCAACACCGTTCGCATCGTGTGGAACACGTCCGGCACTGCGGCAGGGCTCGATACCGTCATCACCAGTGCCGTGAGCAATCGTCTGCTGCCCATCGTGGAGCTGCACGACGCAACCGGAGACTGGTCGATGTTGCAGAGCCTCGTCGACTACTGGGTGCGCAGCGACGTGGTGGCCGTAATCAACAAGCATGAGAGCGCGTTGCTCGTCAACATCGGCAACGAGGTTGGCAACGGCACCGTGACCGCGGACCAATTCCGTACCGGGTACACGCTGGCGGTCACTCGCCTGCGTTCGGCTGGCATCAACGTGCCGTTGGTCATCGACTCGATCCAATGGGGATACGACATCAACATGGTTCAGGCGAACGGGCTCTTTGTTCTGCAGCAGGATCCATTGCACAACGTAATCTTCTCCGTGCACGCCTATTGGTCCAACGTGCCGGCCTCGATCATCGAGGCGGAGCTTTTGGAATCGGCCAATCTCAACCTGCCCTTGATGATCGGTGAATTCGCGGCCGCTGGGTTCAGTTGCGGTCTGGATGTCGACTATCGGGCCATCCTGGCTTCGACCCAGGCGCATGAGATCGGCTGGGTTGCGTGGGAGTGGGGCCCGGGCAACACGCCGTGCACCAACATGGACATGACAACGGACAACAGCTTCGCGTCGCTGCACGACTGGGGCTTGGCGGCCGCGGTCACGGATCCGAACAGCATCCAGAACACGGCCAGACCCATCCCGTTCTTCACCAACACCACCTGCAATTGATCGTCGCCAACGGCGATCACGCGTCGGGATTTTCGTACAGGCCCGCAGCGCCCATGCCGCCGCCGATGCACATCGAGACCACGCCGTATTTCACTTTGCGGCGTTTCATCTCGTTGATGATCGACACGGTGAGCTTGGCCCCGGTGGCACCCAGGGGGTGACCGAGAGCAATGGCACCGCCGTTGACGTTGACCTTGTTCGCGTCCAATCCGAGCTCACGTTGGCAATAGGCTGCCTGGGACGCAAACGCCTCGTTGATCTCGAACAGGCCGATGTCTTCCTTTTTCAGGCCGGTGCTCTCGAGCAAGGCACGGATGGCCGGCACCGGGCCGATACCCATGATGTCGGGATCGGTGCCGACAACCTTGAAAGCGCGCAGCCTAGCAATGGGCTTGAGGCCACGCTTCTTCATCTCGGCGTCAGACATCAACACCACCGCAGCCGCGCCATCATTGATCGGTGACGAGTTGCCTGGTGTGGTGGTGCCCGTGGCAGCAAAGGCCGGCTTGAGCTTACTGAGCACTTCGAGTTTCGTGTCCCCGCGCGGGCACTCATCGGTGTCGAAGACCGATTCCTCGAGCTTGCCGTTTTTGAACACCCGCACCTTGACTGGCACGATCTCGTCTTTGAACTTGCCCGCCTCGATGGCCGCGACAGCTTTCATGTGGGAGTTCAGAGCATACTGATCTTGCTGCTCGCGGGTAACATCGAATCTCTTCGCGACCCGCTCGGAACTGAGACCCATGGGGATGTAGGCCTCAGGGTATTCGTCGGACAGCTTGGGATTGAGACTGATGACATGTCCGCCCATGGGCACGGTGCTCGCCGACTCGACGCCGCCGGCAACGACCACCTCTTCCTGACCACACTGAATTTCCTGAGCCCCATGCACAATCGCTTGCAGACCCGAGGAGCAAAAACGATTGATGGTCTCCGCCGTCACCGACGTGGGCCACCCTGCGGCTAACACCGCCACCCGCGCAATGTTCATGCCTTGAGTGCCCTCGGGCATGGCGCAGCCGAGAATCACGTCCCCGACGTCTTTTGGCTCGAGGCCCTTGACGCGCTTGACCGCCTCATTGATGACCAACGCGGCCATGTCGTCGGGGCGGTTGTTAATGAGAGTGCCTTTTTTGGCGCGACCCACTGCGGTCCGCACGCCACTTACGATTCCTACATTCATCGGAAATCCCATGACTTCCTCCAACTCGAGGTACGACCCCCGAAAATCAGTTACGCAAAGGTTTGCCGGTCATCAAAATTGCTTCCATGCGGGCCTGGCTCTTCTCGTTGCCACACAGAGACAAAAAGGCCTCACGCTCGAGATCGAGGTAATGCTGCTCGTCAACCATTGCGTTCTTCGCAACATTGCCGCCACAGAGGATGTGTGCCACGTGACGCGCAAGGACACCGTCATACTCGGTGGCGTAACCTGCCTCGACCATGCCCCAAACCTGTACGTTCATGGTCTTTGCCATGTCGTAACCGCCCGCACGGAAAACCGGCGGACGCGGCGGACGATATCCGGCGCGAGCCATTCCAAGAGCCCTCTGCTTCGCGTGGTAAAGGAGATGGTCGCGATTTAGGGAGATGCCGTCGGTATTGCGCAGATAGCGATACTTCTTGCCCTCCTCGGCACCCGTAGCCACTCTCGCGGTGCCTATGTTCAAAAAACCCTCGGCGAGAAGCATCAACTGATCGACAGCGTCCATCCCGGTGATATCGCCCGTCCACCGCTCGACCATGCGCAAACAGCCGCCGCCGGCAGGAACGACACCAGCTCCGAGCTCGACGAGACCAATGTAGGTCTCGGCATGCGCCTGGGTCGCATCACAGGCCATCGTCACCTCGCAGGCGCCGCCCAAGGCGAGCTGGAATGGCGCACTCACCACTGGGACCTTGGCATAGCGCAGACCCTGAATGGCGCTTTGGAACTCACGAATGCCCTTGTCGATGGTGTTCCAGTCTTTTTGTTTGGCAGCCATCAAAAACAACATGATGTTGGCACCGGCACCGAAGTTGGCACCGTCGTTGCCGATAACCAGAGCCTCGAAGTTCTTCTCGGCCTCGGCCACCCCTTCCTTGAGCATCCCCACGACGTCATCGTCGAGGGTGTTCATCTTGGTGTGGACCTCGACGCACAGGCAGCCATCGCCGATGTCGACGAGCGCCGCACCGAGGTTCTCCTTGACGATGCGCTTCTTATCCTCACGCAACGCCAGCAGTCGAACGTTGTGCGGATCTTGTGGAATCGGCACAGCCTTTTTGCCGCCGACGTCGAAAAATCGTCTTTCCGCCTCGCTACCGTCGTAGAACGTCTTCTGGCCTTTTGCGACCATGTCGACGACCCATTGGGGCACGTCGAAGCCATCCTTCTTCATGCGCTCGATGCTTTCGGGAACACCAATCGCGTCCCAGGTCTCGAAAGGTCCGAGATCCCAGTTGAAGCCCCACCGCATCGCTCGGTCGATGTTGACGATGTCGTCGGCGATTTCACCTACGCGGCGAGCGGTGTAACAGAGCGAGCCCGCCAACGCCTTCCAGATGAACTTGCCGGCGGTGTCATCGGCTTGCACAACATTCTTGATGCGCTCGCGCACATCCTCCGTCTTCTTGGCAGCGCCGAGGGAATCGAAGCGAACCTTCTCCTGTTCGCGGTACTCGAGGGTCTTCGGATCGATGACCAGAAGTCCCTTGCCGTCCTTCTTATAGAATCCGGACTTGGCCTTGCGGCCTGTGCGACCACTGTCAACAAGCTTTTTGATCCACTCCGGCACCTTGAAGACGTCGCGCTCCTCGTCGTCGGGCAAAGTGTCGTAGCAATTGTTGATGACATGCACGAGGGTGTCGATGCCAACCAGGTCGCCAAGCCCAAAGATGCCAGTCTTCGGACGGCCCATGGCAGGACCTGCGAATTTGTCCACCGCTTCGAGAGTGACGCCCATCTCGTCCATGACCTTCAAGGTGTGCATCATGCCTTGCATGGCGATGCGGTTGGCCACGAAATTGGCGGTGTCTTTGCAGTAGACGATGCCCTTGCCCAGCTCTTCCCCGAGGCGCGCCGCGCGGGCTACCACCGCTGGATCTGCCTTGGGGTGCCCAACAATCTCGAGCAATCGCATGTAACGCACGGGATTGAAGAAGTGCATCACCACCAGGCGTTTCTGCGCATCTTCGGGCAGATCGGAGCCGATTTCTTCGATCGACAGCCCACTGGTGTTCGTTGCCAAAATGGTATGGGGTCCAGCAGCCGCCGCAATCTTGGCAAACAGACTCTTCTTGATGTCCATGCGCTCGACAACCGCCTCGATGACCAGGTCGCACTCCGCGAGCCTGTCCATGTGATCATCGAAGTTCCCGGGAATGATCAGACGCGCCGCGTCAGGATCATAGAACGCCGCTGGTTTGGCTTTGAGAGCCCCTTTGATGCCATTCTCAGCAAATCTATTGCGGGCGTGCGGATCGTTCTTCTCCGCGTCGCCAAGGCCTGGCGGCACAATGTCCAGTAGATGAGTGCGGATGCCTGCGCCCGCGAGATGGGCTGCGATGCCAGCCCCCATCACGCCAGCGCCGAGAACCGCAGCAGTGTCGCAATGTTCGGCCATAGTGCGCCTCCTGTGGTAATTTTGGGATTTCGAGACTACGCCGCATCGCGGCAAAGCGCAAGCACGACTTTAAACTGTCTAATTCCAGCATGTTGGTTCTTGACGCAGAATGTCTATTGTGGTGCCTTTGACGCGGTGCTCTATATAAATTCCGGTTCAGCAAGCACCTCCTTCAATCGGTTTTTCGTTTGTGCACTTCGTGTTGAACGGGCTTGTGTCACCTTGGACATCATGGCCAAACTGTAGCCGCAACGATGAAGAGAAGTGAATGTCCAAATTTGATGATGCCCTCGAGGTGACCGAGCGGCGGCGTGCCCCACGGGCAGCCGCAATCATGCCGCTCGCGATTCGCGTGGCGGATCTCGACGACTGTTTGCACGGTCAAGTGGTCAACATCAGCCAAAGCGGCGCATTTGTCCTCACGGATGATCCCCCTCCGGTTGGAACACGACTCGAGATCGAGGTAACCCTCGACTCCGGCGATCTCGTCTTGCATGCGACGGCCGAAGTCGTTCGCCAACAGACACGCTTCTCCCCTTTCGGCGTCGGGCTCAAGCTTGTCGAGGTTGCCTACGAGTCCCAGGCGCTCATCGATCGTATGGTGGCAGACCAACGATTGTTCGGCGACTTCCGGCTGGAGAAGCTCATCGGCCAAGGGGGAATGGCAGAGGTCTATCGTGCTCGGATTCTGGCCGGCGAGAACATGGGGAAGACTGTCGCCCTCAAGCGACTCCATTCACGGCTCTCGGAAGATCCCATGGCCGCAGACCTATTCAGAAGAGAGGCTGAGCTGACCCGCACCCTGCACCACCCCAACATCATCGAAGTCGTTCAGACTGGAAGCATCAACGACCGCCTATACATAGCAATGGATTACATCGACGGCGTCAATCTCGACCAACTCCTCACCGCTTGTCGCAGGCGTGACATCTTCATGCCGATCGACTTCTGTTGCTTCGTTATACACACAGTGGCGCGGGCACTGCACGCAGCGCACCGAGCGACCGATGGCCATGGAAACCTATTGGGCATCGTCCACCGCGATGTGGCGCCTGGCAATGTGTTCATCTCAGAGCGGGGCGAGATCAAGCTCGGCGACTTCGGCGTCGCACACGTCGCTTCCGTCGGGAGCGCCAAAGACCTCGTTGCCGGCAGGGATGTTTACATCGCACCGGAACAACTTCAGGGCAAAGGCGTCACCCCCGCATCCGACGTCTTCGCGTTGGGCGCAGTGTTCTATGAGATGCTCACCAACAAGATTGCGTTCACGACCGAGTCTCGCCGAGAAACTTTCCGACGCATCATCGCCGGGGAGGTGGTCCCACCGTCACGGCTTCGACCGGAGATCTCTGCAGAGCTCGCCAATGTGGTACTCACCGCCATCTCTCCGAGAACCGGCGACGAGAGCCTGCTCGACAAGACTTTCGGCAGCATCCGCCGTTTTCCTGTCCGCTTCAAAGACGCAAACGCCTTTGCAGAGGCAATCGCGCCCCTTTACGATCCCGCCATCGGAACCCAACTGGCAATCAGCCACGTGGTGCATTCCCTTTTTCGTTAGGGTCCATTCGAAAAAATGTGGCCGCGGACAAACCAACGAATCGACGGGTGCCCCATTGCAAGTCCATCAGTTCTATCGGTGCATATTGGCTATCGGCAAAATTGGGCCGCGATCAACATACACTTGCCACTGCGGATGGCGCAGGCTACCCTGTATTGGAAATTCCAGTGTTGCTTGGCCGGTGACTCTCAGAGCATCGAGCTGAAACAAAGCCACATTGGATGACGAGGTAGCACTTAGGCCGCTCGGATCAGACATTGACCGAGACGGAGGCAGTATGCAGCACAAATCCGTTACCACCGCTGAAGTTCGTTCCCGGAAAAAATCTGGCGACAAGCTGGTCATGGTCACCGCCTATGACGCCACCTTCGCGTCAATCCTGGACAAGGCGGGCGCAGACATGCTGCTGGTTGGTGATTCGCTGGGAATGGTGATTCAGGGCCACCAGAACACCCTGCCGGTCACCCTCGAGCACATCATCTACCACACCGCTGCGGTCGTCCGCGGCACCAAGCACGCTCAGGTCGTCGCCGACATGCCCTTCATGAGCTATCAGATTTCACCTGAGCAGGCTCTGACATCCGCCGGCCGTTTGTTGCAGGAAGCTGGCGCCCACGCGGTCAAGCTCGAAGGTGGGGCTTCCATGGTGCGACAAATCGAGCGGATCGTTCTGGCGGGTATTCCTGTCATGGGGCACATTGGTTTGACACCCCAAAGCGTGCACCAGATTGGCGGCTTCAAGGTACAGGGACGTGATCAAACCGCGGCCCGGCAACTGCTCGCTGACGCACGGGCCCTGGAAGCTGCCGGATGTTACAGCATGGTCCTCGAAGGGATACCCGCGGAACTCGCGAGTGACATCACGAGGGTCGTCGGCATTCCCACCATTGGCATTGGCGCTGGCGTCGGTTGCGATGGACAGGTGCTCGTTTGTTACGACCTGCTCGGCATGAATCCCGGGTTCAAACCAAAGTTCCTCAAAACCTACGCATCGTTGTACGAGCAGATCACCGATGCCATGACGTCGTACGTCGATGAAGTGAGGCGTGGTGCATTCCCCGCCGAAGAACACAGCTTTCACTCCAAGACTCTGAGATTGGTCGGCCCCGAGACGAGAACCATCGCTGCATCAGAACCCGAAGTCGACGACTCTGAGCCCGACAAGATCTATGGCGTGCCGGTCTGACAGCCAGCCCCTCGAACTACGGTTCGTACAACAAATCGCAATATCGCCGCAGCAAATCCGTGACCGCACCACGGAAAGGAATGGTTGCGGCCATACCGTAAACCGGCGCAATGCCGCCCTCGGTAATCGGCTGGACGCGGACCGCTTCCACCGCAGCGCACAAGTCATCGAGAAACCGCTCGGCGACGCCCGGTTGGGTGTGGCGCAACGTCACGCAAATATGAACCGCTCTGGGTTTGTGCAACCCGTTGAGGCTCCAGCCCTTCTTCGCCATTTCTTCGAGCACCCGGTAGATATCGAATTCATCCGAGGCAAAGGCAATCACCCACAAGGGATCGCCGAGGATCCGCAGGCCTGGGATATCCATGATCCCGGAGCGAATGGTCGCGGCGGTCTCCATGATTGCCTTGGTGGCCCGAAGATATCCGTCCTCCCCCATCGACACCAAAGCCGCCCAGCAGGCTGCCGATAGGGCACCAGGCCGACTGCCGGCGAGCGTCGGTGAGAAATAGAGTCCACCTGGCCAATCGGAGATGGCGAAGTATTGGTGACGGCGAAGCTCCTTGCCGCGATAGAGGATCACAGACGTCCCCTTGGCCGCGTAGCCATACTTGTGTGTGTCAGCGGACACGGATGTCACGCCCGGCAGTCGGAAATCAAAATGGGGCACGTTGTAGCCAAGGCGGCGGGCCCAGGGGAGCACGAAGCCACCGAGACAGCCGTCGGTATGAAATCCCACTCCCCTCTCACGTGCGAGCTCCGACATCTCTTCAATGGGATCAATAGCGCCATGAGGGAAAGATGGTGCCGAGCCCACAACCACAATGGTGTTGCGGTTGATGGCCGAGCGGACCGCCTTCACGTCGGCACGGCAGGTATCGTCCACGGGCACCCGCACCATCTTTATATTGAAATACTGAGCAGCCTTATCGAATGCTGCGTGGGCCGTCACCGGCACCACCATCTGCGGATGCCGACGGTGAGCCCGGTCACGATAGGTCTTCATGGCAAGCAGGATGCTCTCGGTACCACCTGACGTCACCGTGCCACAAACATCATCGGTGGTTTCTTCTGAACCGAGCATCGCGGCCGTCATGGCGACGATCTCGGCTTCATACTTGGTAGCGCTCGGCCACAGGTCGGCGTGCAACGAATTCACCTGAGAGGACAATGCGTACACCTGATTGAGGAATGCCACGTGCCCGTCATCACCATGGTAGACGGCACCCGAAGCCAAACCATCCTTCCAGCGGCCGTCCTCCCGCTCAGCCAAGCGCCGCATCACCGCAAGGAGTTCCTCACGGTTCCGTCCTTCCGGAGGCAGAGAGGTGTAGTGCGGCACATCGTGCCGATAGGGCTTCAACTCTGATTCCATCCCGCGCAACATACCCGCGTATTCCCGTTCGATGCGCTCGCGCACGAACGGAACCTTCTTGGCTATTTCAAACACTGGTCCCAACACCCGTGGCCCAAACCGCTCGATGGGTCCCTTGAACGCTCTTGGCATTTTCATGGTGGCTCCTGAACTTTCACCGCTCGCCCGTGCCCAGGCGGGGGCGCATCTACCGACCCAACCTACTGCGCAATACCCGCTGGCACCAGCAGCACCAGCAGGCGTTGTATGCAGCCACAAGCCTCTGGTTCTCTCGCACCCCAAACGCTAGGATCCAAGCCATGCCAAATGACGCACATCTAAAAGGAAGCGAAGCACGACTCTGGTCACTGATTGGACAAAGGTCCAAACCCGGTACAGACAAGAAGGCCATTGATCAGCGAATCTGGGACCTCTTCGGTGAGGATTGGTCGATTATGTTCACCGACCTATCCGGGTTCTCACGTCAGGTGGAAAAATTCGGTATCATCCACTTTCTGTCGATTATTCATGAGCAGAAAGAGTTGCTGTTGCCAATCGTTTCCGCCCACGACGGTATCCTCATCAAGATCGAGGCCGACAGCTTCCTCATCATATTTAGGCGACCGGAGCGTGCACTCGAGTGCGCCATCGCCTTGCAGCATGCCTGCCAACGCCTCAACCGCAATCGCGCCGAGGAGGAAAAAGTCCTCTTGTGTGTGGGCCTCGGTTGGGGACGGATTCTACGCATCGGCGATATTGACGTTTATGGCGCCGAGGTGAACGCCGCGAGCAAACTCGGGGAAGACACCGCCAAGTCGAACGAGATTCTCGTCACCGCCAATCTCGCCGACGCTGTGACGGATTTTCCTGGGGTGACATTTACAATGCTGGGGGAGAACATTCCCGGCACGGACCGGGCCTACTTGGCGAACTACATCCCTGCCGAGTAGCCGACGCCTTTTGGGGCAAGCTAATACGCCTTCCTGATCTCCATAGCGATGGCGTGGTACCAACGGTCGTCGGACACCCAACCGCCACCGTAGTAGACGTCAATTTGGCCAGAGTCGAGCAACAGCATACACACCCCGCCACCCGCACCCGTGGCGAAACGGACCGGCTCTATCACCGTGCCAAATCGGGTTGGTTCATAGACCGTCGAATCGACGAACACCGCCAGTTTGAAAATGTCACGCCATACCGAATAGCGAAACTCCCCAGAGACGCCAAAGATCCGTGGAGAGAAGTCGAGTGGGAACAAGGCACGAATGTGCTGGCTCACCCGATCCTCGTCCATGATGCCGAAGTCCCCCGCCAGCGCAGTTCCTCGGGATTTGACCCAGAAATCGTGCCACCCTATTTCATGAACGAACTGATATTCCCAAAATAGTGCCCACTGGTCCTTTCCCTCAGCGTTGCGAAAATACTTGGCATAGCCTTCCAATTGATGATGCCGGTCATCCCGCGGATTGTCGACGTCAAAGATGAGCTCACTTTGCAGAACGCTGAGCAGACGCCACTCCGAAAACGCTGAGATGGGCCGGGCCGCGTCAGGGGGCTGTTGCAGAAAGGGTACGGTCCGCAGCTCCCCTCCAACACCAATCGCCAGATTCTGCCCCCGTTTCCACTCGAAACCGAGGTTAATCAACCCCCCAGTACGAACCCAACGATAGAAGTCGATCTCCTCGAGGGGACGTTGTCGGACCAGATAGTCGCCATAGGCCCATACAAAGGTCCGCAGTCTATCCCGCCAGAAAGGTGGTGTGTGCCATCGCGCATCCATGACTCCCCGGGACAGACCAACTCTGCTGTCGAAGGTCGGGGTCTCACGAAAAAGATTCGCCCCGACGTCGACGCGCAATCGCCACTCGTCCTTTTTGAAGAAGAGAGCATGGTCGCCATAGGAGAGGCCCAAGAGCACACCATCGGTGGAGTTGATATCGAGGTGAAAGATCCAACCATCGTCAAAAGGCGACTGTTCCAAATAGATATGCAACTCATGTCGCGGCGCGGTTGTTCCATCGATGATGGTGCCAAGTTGCATACCTTTGTGTTCGCGCTCTTGCTCGACCACCTCATACTTGAACCGAACACCGAGTTTCGTGCGAAATGTTTCTTGGTACTCGTTGAGCAATCTTCTATTGAAGACGTCTTTGGGAAACGACATCAAGAGCTGCAACTGTACTGTACGCCCCGTGCCGCCTCCGAAGAACGCTATCTTGGCCAGTCGCCCCTCATCAATGTGAAAGATGACCCGGCCATCTTTGGTCTCCGCAGCGACCCGGGCCAGCGTATAGCTGTTCCTGTACAGGTGATCTTCCAGGCGTTTCGCCGCCCGCTTGGGTATCAACGGCTCGAGAGATCCATAGCCCCACTCCAAGAGTCGCGCTCTATAATACGAGTCCTCCAATGCGACGTTGCCAACAAAACGAACCTCGGCCAACGGATATGGCTCATCGGCCGGAGCGCCGAACAGAAGGCAGGTGGCAAATACGACTAGCCCCATTAAGATCCCAACACTCCCACCTTCATGTCGATAGCACGTCGCGACCCCAGTCGCACTACCCCGAGGTGCGTATTGAGTGTGACCGATTGGCGGGTTGCGTCGCTTGCTGCAAAAGGTGGTAGCCAAGTAGGTGTTTCCGCTATGCTCACCTCATGTGGCCGTGGAAAAAGTCCAAACTGCGGTCAGCCGAGACATTCCTCAGCGATTTGCAGAATGTTGAGTCTGACTGCATTCGGCGTCTCGATTTCGTCGACGCGCATTTGCGTCGCGCCGCCCGCAAACACGGTCCTTGGCAATCAGCCATGACGGTTGCCGACGTCGACATCGCACCGATGGGTCGAGCCACCCAAGTGGTGACCGCGGTACAAGGAATGTCTACCAATCAAAAACGGGTCGCCACGGCTGGGCTTGTCCTCGCCGTCATCATCCTCATCACCGTCGTCGCTTTCTGCGCGGCCACACCGCTGGAGATGCCGTGAGCACGCCACCCAAAGTCAACGACCCGAGAAAACCTCCGCACGAACGTCCTAGGACTTTCGACGAGTCGAAGACAACCGTTGACGGCAATCCGTTCGCCGGAATCGCTCCGAGTGACCTGGAAACAGCCCCACAGAATGTCTCCACCTCGAAGG
>MGST01000056.1:0-11862 GCA_001798605.1 Deltaproteobacteria bacterium RIFOXYA12_FULL_58_15
CATCAGAGTTGCCCACTGTGTCGCCATCAGAGTCGCCCACTGTGTCACCATCAGAGTCGCCCACTGTGTCGCCATCAGTGTCGCCATCAGTGTCCGCGTCCTTGACCTGCACGAGCGCAGTCCTCGGCACCAACGAGATGTCGCACACAGCCAGCATTGTCGTGCCGACGAGCCCGATCAGAACGTTGCCACGAATACTCATGAAAAGTCCGTTTCTCCTCGTTGCTCGCGGTCCCGACCCTGTGGTGCTGACCTCCAAGCCGATCGATCTCGATCGCTTCTCCCTGGAGCGACGCTGTTGGTTCTCAGCAAACATGGGGACAAGGCAGCCTTTCCGCAAGCCATACATTTTGGGACATACGCTCCTGGAGACCCGGTATGAACGGGCAATACTGCAGAATGACCAATCGATACCTTGCCAATCGAACCTCAGGTACACACCCTATTTGGGAGGTTCGGCCACCATGCTTAGAGACGTTCTTGATTGCGAGCGCGCCCACCCACTCCTGTGGGTCCGGTGACCGAACCTCTTACACCTTCAACTCGTGAAGGGTGCAAACAATCACGACAGCAGCATTGGCCAAAGCACCATGTCGGTAGCAGATAGGGGCATGGATTTCATGTGAGTGCCTGGATTGGTCTGGATTGTGATGCAGATAGTTCGCTGAGGCGGCCAAATCAAACACCCGCGGCCAAATCAAACACCGGCGACGGATTGGCGGCTCCGTTTGTTGAGCAAGCCCGACCGGGTGCGTCCTTGATTGACGCCGGTCCGCGCCGCCACACACTGTCGAAGCTGGGGCATGGGAGCAACTACCTTCGGTGCCCAGTCTCGCTGAGGCAGATCTGAGCTGAAGACCATCGACAGAGACCGACCGCTCATCATCGCTAGCCGTGCTGGATCCCGCAGAACAAAATGACGTCCACGTTTGGTGAGGATTCCATCATTTGTCCAATCGTGGAGTGCCCGCGCCACCGACCGAGAGGTCACTCCAAGCATGTTCGCCAGATCACTCTGCGACAAGGGAATGCGAATCTGGATTCCATCCACGACAGGCAGACCGAAGGCGTCAGCGTAGGTAACGAAGAAGTGTGCGAGCTGAGCACCAACATTATATAGGGCCGAGGTCTTCTGCCGGTTGGTGGCCACACACAGTCGTGCCGAGGTATCCTTCAGCAGGTTGAACGCCAAGGCGTGGGAGCTCCGCGCCGCCTCATCGATAGAAACTTTGGAAATGGCGCGCACCGTGGTTTTTTCGAGGGCCTGGGCCGACTCCGTGTATGCGAGCCCCAAAAGACACTCCGACACCCCATAAACAGCCGGAGCCCTAAGCACCTGATGGGTAACCTGAATGCCATCATCGGAACTGGAATACAGGCGGATCGATCCTGTTTCGACGACAAAACAGGATCCCGCCGGGTCCCCCTCCTTGACCAGGCACTCCTCCGCGCCGATCGCCAATAGGATTGATTCATTTAGCAATTTTTCAACAACTGGATTCTCCACCCCGTCGAACACCGGGTGAGATGATCTTACAACTCTCAATGTAGCCGTGGTCATGACGATCTCCGTGGTGTGTGTCTCACAACCATACTTATCGGTCGGCCGGCCAATCTGTTGCTAATTAATCGACCGGCCGAACAAATAATCTCCAAATGACTGTGATTCGTCGCCAGAGCATGTGGTTTCCCATGGTTTTCCGTGGTTTCCCGGTTTCGCACCGCTTTGTGCAAATGGGGCTAATTCGAACTGGCGTGGGGCTGTTGGTTTCGGGTCAGCGGCAAATCGGCGGGTTTGCCGAGCTGATCCGTTGCCGACACGGCTGTGTCGGCAACGCGTCGTTCAATCTGTGCCAGTCGAGCAAAGTACTGACGTCCAAAATCTGGGAGGCGCCGAAGCCAGTTCGCGGCATGCGCAGGCCGATTCCATTTGGGACCGAGATGCGAAGGTGGGCACCTTTGGTGCCCGCCGCGCATCGAAAACCCAAATGGGGTCGACCGGAGCAGCGCAAGCGAACTGGCGCAGGTTAGCGGCCAGTTTCGGGCTGGGTCGGGGCAACCCAAGCTACAGGCAATACCCAACGCTATTGGAAGGTTGGCCCGCCGCGTCGGTCAATGTGACCAGTCGACATTTTTTGTCGGCCAAAGCACCATCGCAATCCTCGTGCGTCGCACACGGGGAGGTGCAGATGTTCTTGATGCAATGGTCACTCACGCACTCGCTCGCCACAACGCAGTCGGTGCCATCGGCGGCGGTGCCGACACCCATCCTCGGCATGCACGCAGGAAGGTAGCCTTTGGGATTGGAACTGAAAGTCGCCAAATCAAAGCCCACGTCGGACGGCCAAGAATAGCAACGATGATCAGCATCGCAATCGACGTTGGAGCGACAGGCTTCCGCACAGGTCCGGATGCAGGAGAGTGTTGGACAGTCGAGCGGGCCATCGCACGGTTTCGTTCCGCCACTGCACACACCCATGCACATTCCGGTGTCGCACTCGCCATCATCCCCGCACGCGGCCCCAACGGGTAACCAGTCGGTGGTATCGCTCTGGGCGCATATCTGCACACCGCTCTGGGCGTCGTCCTCGTTTTCTGCCCGGCAGACCTCCTCCTCGGAACAGTCGCGGTCGGCGGCGCAAAGACTTGCGCACCCATCCTCCTCCAAACACATGCCGGTTTGGCATTGGTTGCTCGAGGTGCAATCACCTTCGGGGCCCACGGTGAACCATTCGGAAGTCGACGAGTCGAACTGATCGCGCGAGGCGCACAGAGAGACCCCTTCGAGGGGTACGTCATAGAAACTCATGCACAACCATCCATCGCCCGGACAATCGACGTCACCGCCAGCCCCCGAGCCAATACACATGGTGGTGCAGATCTTCTTGGCATCACCAAAACAGGTAAGTCCCTCGACGCAGTCGGGTTGGCTCACACACAACCCGCCCATCTCAACTGTTCCTGGCTCGGGCGGCGTGCACACGCCATCGCGGCACTCTTCTCCGGAGGTGCACTGCAGAGTGTCTGTGCAGGGCCCGCAAACACCGGTGAGACAGGCCTCACCCACACGACATTCCACTTTGTCGAGACACTCGCCACAGTGTCCGGCGTAACAGCCCTCACCTTCAGGGCATTGCTCCGCCATTTGGCACTCGGGATCAGTGCAGTAGCGAGTCGCCCAATCGCAAATCTTCAGTTCCCCCCCCAGGCTGCACATCTCATCGACAAAACACTGCATGCAAGTGCCCAAAAAACAGGCAAGGCCACCGCAATCCTCAATCGTCTGGCAGGTGTCATCACCACCACCGTTGGTACAACGACCGCCACTGCAAATCAGCGGTGACGGACAATTCGATGCCCCAGATGCATCCTCCACACACGACTCGCACACCTGGGTCGCAGTATTGCAAATGAGACCGTAGGGGTTGCAGTCATTTTGGGTCTCACAACCTGGATCCCCCCCCACTGGCACGCAGGCATTCGAGCGACACTCATGATCGGGCGGACAATCGTCGACACTGAGACAGCGCACGCACTCTTGCGTGACGGGATTGCAGCGCAGGCCACCGCAGTCGTCGTCGTCCACACAGCCACTGGTGGTACCGCAGGTGCCGTCCGACTGACATCGCTTGCCCTCTTCACAATGGTCGTCCTGCAGGCAATCGACACAAGCGCCCACAATGATGTGGCAATATTTGCCGAAGGGACAATCCTGGTGCGTATTGCAACTGGCGGGAATGTCCTTGCAAACACTGAGCTCACAATATTGAGTCAAGGGATCGGGACAATCCTGGGAGGTCATACACTCTGGATCAGAATCACCACCGCCCATATTCTTGACCGGATCGCGAGCGCCACCGCAGGCACCCAGAAATCCCAAGGTCACGCCCAGCACCGCTACTTTCGCGAGAGATTTCATCTCTGTCCTCTTTGAATCTTGCAAGGTGGTCGGACAATAGGCAGGCGCCTGCAAAAGTGTCAACACGGTGCCGGGCGTCGCTGTGTCACCCGCAACGGGACGGGTTGTAACGCCTCGAGATGAGAACGTCGTTGGACAAACAACCCGGGCCAGATTGCGGTTAAGTTACCCCGAATGGACCGAATGGACCCTCGGCCCTTGACATGCCAGTTATGGGTCACATTCTACCTAGCGATTGCTTCCGGGAGACCGGGGTTCAAAAGACAACCCGGGCCAGCCATGCTGGCTCGAGCCTTCGAGGAGAAGACAAATGGCAGAGAGAGTAAACGAGATGATCAGCGTGCTCCGCACCTGGCAAGGGCTTGAGCGGCAGGCAATGAACGACACCGCCGAAATCCAAGAGACCACCAACAGCCGATTCATTCGCATGGTCATGGAGATCATTCGACACGATTCGCTGATGCACCACCGCGTGCAGCAATTCCTCATCGACTCGGTTACCAAGGAAGACATTGCCGTCACCCGAGAAGATATCCAAGAGATCTGGGAGAAGATCGAAGCCCACGACCGGATGGAAAAAAAGACCATCGAGCTCGCCGAGGGCCTCAAGGCCAAGGCTTGGAACCCAGTTCACAAGAGCCTTCTCGACTATTTGCTTCGAGACGAAGCCAAGCATGACACCATGCTCCAGCAGCTCAACGCAATGAAGACAGAGATCGGCAAAGCCTCAGGCGCCTAGTCACCTGATTCGCCAAGGGCTTCCGAGCCCCTTCCGTTCCCTTCCCTTCCCTTCCCTTCATTTAATCCAATCCACAGTTGACAAAACGGTGGCATACGCCGGTCGATGTCTTATCTTGCCTGCATGATGGGCTGGACAAGATGAGACTCAAATCCATGGCGTTCTTGACCTCGTGTGTTGTCCTGCTCACCGTTGGAGGTGCAATCGTGGCACTCGGAGAATCGAACAAAACCGTGATCGCAAAAAACAACGCGGGCACCTGTGACAATGACCTCGAGAGCATTCGTGGCAAGCTCACCCCTGAGCAGTACCGCATCACCCAGGAAAAAGGCACCGAACGGCCTTTCGACAATGCCTATTGGAACAACAAGCGTCCGGGCATCTACGTCGATGTGGTTTCTGGCGAGCCGCTGTTTAGCTCTCTAGACAAATTCGATTCGGGTACCGGTTGGCCGAGCTTTGTTCGCCCACTGGAGGAATCGGGTGTCATTGAGCACCGCGACGATAGCCACGGCATGCTTCGAACCGAAGTTCGGTCATCCCATGCAAACTCCCACCTTGGACACCTGTTCAATGATGGCCCAGCACCAACCGGCATGCGCTATTGCATCAACTCAGCTTCACTGCGTTTCATCCCAGCCGAAGAACTCGAAGCAGAAGGTTACAGCCCGTACGTCAAGCTGTTTACCGCACAAGATGCCAGTGCCAATGTCTCAACACAGGAAGTGGCCATTGTCGCTGGTGGATGTTTTTGGGGGGTTGAAGACCTCATCCGTAAACTTCCCGGGGTCATTGATACAGAAGTCGGCTACACCGGCGGAAACCTCGACGAGCCCAAATACTCCGACGTCAAGACGGGTCGCAGCGGCCATGCTGAGGCTGTACGAATCACCTTCGATCCCGCACGCACGAGCTATCGTGCTATCCTCGAGCTCTTCTTCCGCTTGCACGACCCCACCACCAAAAACCGCCAAGGCAACGACATCGGCACACAGTATCGATCCGCCATCTTTGTGCAGGATGAAACGCAGCGGCAAGTCGCCCAAGAGGCGAAGGCAGCGGTCGACAAATCCGGCAAGTGGCCACAGCCGGTGGTCACAGAAGTGATCGAAGCCGGGACCTTCTACCGCGCTGAAGACTATCACCAGGACTACCTCATTCGAAATCCTGGTGGCTACACCTGCCACTATATTCGCGATTGACCACCAAGGGCACCGTGCCCATTTACGGCCCTAGCCAGATCTCACGGAGTTTGTCGACGCGGGGACCTTCTGCCCCGCCGAAGACCGTCTGGACTGGCCCATTGGGCGATCAAGAATGGAAGCAACGCATGATAGGCAGAGCCAGACACCAAGCTCGGAATGACTTTGTTGGAACAAAGGCGATAGATGCCTTCGACATCCTGCCAACCTAAAGCCAGGTAGCCCTCGCTGACCAAGAATGGCAATTGTCTCCAGGAGTCTTTGAGCTCCTCGAAGTAAATCTCCCAAAGGATGCGCATCCTCAGTTGGTAGGCGTCCTTGTCCATTTTGATCGAAAAATCCGGGTATAGGCGATCCGCATGACAGTAGACCGGCGCGATTGTTTTCAGCGCTGCGTGCAAACTGAATGAGACATCCATGTGGTTGGGGTGCCCATACTCGCCGTGTGGGCAATGGGTGAAAAACGCGTCATACGTGCCGGTTTGTCCCAATGCGGTGAAGCGCTCAGTCAATTCATCGACGGGAAGGTGATCCGTGAGGCTGTCCCGATAGCTCCAAGTCTCCAGATTGGTCACGCCAAGCAGCTCACAAGCACGCTGCAGGTGGGTCTTGCGTTCCGCACCTGCGCCCAACCAATTGCCGTCGGTCACGCACAAAACATCTGCTTTGCCCCGCAACGCCGTCGTGAGCAATCCGCCAAAAAAGAGGGTCTCGTCATCTGGGTGCGCCACGACCACGAGTGCCCGGCGAACGTCTGCAAGCTCCTTGGGGAACGATGTGTTCATCTTCGCACTGAAACTGGTTGAAACTATCGATAAAAGTACGCCCAGGTGTTCAACTAACCACCTGCCAGGCATAGGCGCAAGCAAGGATGACGTGGAGGACATGGAGAAGATGGCTGAGGTTGCCAGCGGATGATCACGGCCGACAATCACGGCTTGGCAGAAGCCTCGGGTTCTGCCATACACCGGGCTCGCTACCGTCGAGGAACGCCGCCGGGCTGCCCTCGACTTGACATGAAGGCCAACGCTCCCATCTTCAGCCAATGCATGGAAGCGCGCAACGGACCGGAAGCACGATGAATCGCCGCGATTATTATGAAATCCTCGGGGTTGGACGAAACGCATCAGACAAAGACATCAAGTCGTCCTACCGCCGTTTGGCCATGGAGTTTCATCCCGATCGGAATCCGAGCCCCGAAGCCGAAGAGAAATTCAAAGAAGCCTCAGAGGCCTATGAGGTCCTCTCTGACGCCAACAAGCGCGCCATATACGACCGCGCTGGCCACGATGGGCTGCGTAACACCGGCTTCTCTGGTTTTTCCGGTGTCGGCGTCGATGATATCTTCTCCTCCTTTGGCGACATCTTCGGCGATCTGTTTGGCTTCAGTGGTGCCGGCCGTACCCGCCGCGGTGGTCCAGCAAGGGGGTCAGACCTCAGATACGACATGACCATCGATTTCAAGGCTGCAGTGTTTGGTCTGGAGAAGGATGTCGAGTTGGACCAGTTGCTTCGATGCGAAGACTGCCATGGCAGCGGTGCGGAGCCCGGCTCGCAGGTCGTTCGGTGTGCTACCTGCCAGGGGCGCGGACAGGTCATGCATGGCTCTGGGCTGTTTTTGATCAGCACCACCTGTCCCGAGTGCCAAGGCCAAGGTATGCGCCAATCCTCACCATGCAAGCATTGTCGCGGCGACGGTCGCGCTGTGGGGAAACGCAGCGTATCGGTGAAGATCCCCGCCGGATTCGAAGATGGCATGAGCCTTCGCTACGCTGGCCAAGGAGAACCCGGTCCCCGTGGTGGCCCACCCGGTGACCTCTACATCGCTGTGCGAATTCGTCCGCACAAAACCCTGAAACGCGAGGGTGAACATCTCATCACCGAGGTCAAGATTGACATGGTGCAGGCAGCGCTCGGTGACACCCTCACCGTCGAAGGTGTGGACGGCGACGAGGAGGTCAAGATCCCTGCCGGCTGCCAACCCAACGAAGTGGTGATCCTGCGCAAAAAAGGTGTTCCCCATTTGCGCGGTTCTGGCCGCGGCGACCTGCACGTCATCTGTCGTGTTGAGATCCCCAAGTCACTCAGCTCCACGCAAAAAGACCTGCTCCTCGAGTTCGCCGGAAGATCTAACTCCGACGCAAAAAAGAAGAAGAAGAAAAGACACGGCCTGTTCTCCTGAGAATCGCTCACATCACCGCAGGCTTGCCCGTGACATTGAATCGCGTTCGTCATGAGGTGGGGAGGTGAATGCCATCCCAGCGCCATTGACGGCGCAGAGGGACTGCAGAAATCTCTGGCGCTACCCTTGATTCGTGCAGAGACTACCTCATCAAGGGCGACCGCTGCACCCAAAGACCAGCCGTAGCCGAAGGTGACAGAAAAAGGAGCGGTCGCGTGAGAGCTCATAAATCCTTGGAATCCCGCGTCGCGTCGAGCACGGCCATTGAGGAGATCCTCGAAGCGATGCCCGTCGCAGTCATTGCCATTGACGCTGCAAGAAACTTGCGGGCGGCCAATGGACTGGCCAAAAACCTTCTCGGCACCCTCGAGATCTCTGAGACCCCACGAGGCCCGGGGGATCTCCTCAATTGTCTCAACGCCATTGCCCAACCTGAAGGCTGCGGACATTCAGACAGGTGTCACGCGTGCACGATGTGGCAGTCAGCGGAAGCTGCCATTGCTGGTAGCCATGTCTCCCAGCGCGAAGTACACGTTCGTACATGGGTGGGACAACAGGTTGTCGAACGGGTGTTTCTGATTTCTGCTGGGCCGCTACCCCAAGGGGCCCTCGACACCCAGATTCGCGCATTGCTGGTCATCGAGGATGTCACACACCTACACCGGTTGCGCGGCATCATTCCCATCTGCGCTCAATGTAAAAAGATCCGCAATGACGCCCAAGCATGGCAAGCCGTGGAGAAGTATATCGAAGACAACACCTATGCGTCTTTCACGCACTCAATGTGCCCAACTTGCGTAGCGACTCTCTATCCCAGCCGCTCCCAGCAGACTCCCTGACCCCATCGTTTCCGACAGGCGTTGCCAGAATGACTAGAGAAACCTCCACAGCTCAGCCTTGCAGTCCGGCTCCTTCAGCTTGGCGTTTTGCCCGCTTGTGTTGCAGGATCGCCTGCTGTGTACGCCCGAGCATGCAATGGGGCGCAGGCAATCCACATTGCCCGAGGCCAGCCCGTGGGCGACACAGTCCCCGACACCACGTGGCCTTGAAACGCAGCGCCGGACAGCGCCGCCGCGACTCGTCTGCTCGACTGATGGCTCTTGGGTCCTTCTTGGGATTGAGCTTCAACGTGATATGGGCCATGGTCTCCTATCCTTGGATGATGCCTCCCCCCCCGCACCGAAGATAAGCACTCCACATAACGACGCAATGGCAAACAAGGAGGCTTGGCGGGTTGACCCAAACAGAGAACCTCACCATATTGCCCGCCTATGACCCATAACCTTCTTCTCAACTCCGACCTCGACTTGCCCGTCATCAGTCGCGGCAAGGTTCGTGACAACTACGATCTTGGCGACAAGATCTTGCTGGTCGCCTCCGATCGCCTATCGGCCTTCGACGTCGTTTTCAAAGAGGGCATCCCGGACAAGGGGCGGGTCCTCACCCATGTGTCACTTTTCTGGGTCGACAAGCTTGCGGCGTGCAAGCCCTACCATTTGGTAACCGCCAACGCCGCCGACATGGGCCCGAAAGTTGCCGCCAGAGCAGCAGAGCTCAATGGTCGCGTTATGCTCGCTGAGAAGCTCGAGATGATCCCGGTGGAGTGCGTCGTTCGCGGGCACCTCGTCGGCTCAGGATGGAAGGACTACAAAGCTACCGGCAAGGTGTGTGGACACGATCTCCCGGCGGGAATGCAACAGGGCGATCGCTTTGACGAGCCGTTGTTCACCCCATCCACCAAAGCCGACATGGGTGATCATGACGAGAACATCTCCTTTGAGCGAGCCGTCGAGCTGGTCGGCAGCGACATCGCGCGCGAGCTGCGCGATCGTTCCATCTCCATCTTCAAGGAAGCTGCGGCCTACGCCCGCGAGCGTTCCCTGATATTGGTCGACACCAAGTTCGAGTTCGGCCGTCGCGCCGACGGCACGGTGGTTTTGGCGGACGAGGTGCTCACCCCCGATTCCAGTCGCTACTGGGATCTCGCAGAGGCCGAGGCGACCGAGCGTGGCAAAACTCCACCGAGCTTTGACAAACAAGTCGTGCGCGACTACCTCGAAACCCTCAACTGGAACAAACAACCCCCACCCCCTTCCCTCCCCACTGCGATCATCGACAAGACGGCGGGTCGGTACCATGAGCTGGTCGAGCGTTTGACGGGATCTGGGTTGACAAGTGGCCGCCCGGATCATAGATGACTGACCGGTCAGTCACGGGGTCGGCCTTTGCCAAAAGACACACTCAATAACATCCCTCAGGAGAAACGCGAACGGATCCTGCGCGAGGCCGCATTGGCATTCGCCGAACGTGGCTATGCGGCCACTGACATGGCCGCTCTGGCCCGCCGCTGTGGTATTGCCAAGGGTTCGATCTATAACTACTTCGAAAGCAAAGAAGAGCTGTACGTGTACGTCTGCCGTGACGGTATGGAGAAGTCACGGTCCGCGGTTTGGGGAGACACGGACGAAGGTTGGAACATCTACCAAGATATCGACCACATGTTTCGAAGCGGCGTGGAGTTTGCTCGCGCGCATCCCGAGTTCATTTCCATCTACCTAAACGCCGGATCCACAGGCGTACAACATCTGACCCAAGACTTGATCGTCGAGTTGGAGAAGCGCACCGCGGATCAACTGAAGTTGCGATTGCGCCAGGGGATCAACGACGGTGTTGTTCGCAAGGATCTGGATGTCAATCTGACAGCTTGGATCATCAACAACTCTTACGTGATGTTGCTCGCAGCTCTGGTGTCTCGCCACTTCGAGCTGCGAATGCGCGAGTACCTCGACATCCCCAACGCGATGTCCGCTGAGGATGTGTCCGTCCAGCGGGAAAGAACGATTCAGTTGTTACAAAGCTTTCTGCGACCAAAGTCGTAGGAATGGAAAGGGAAGAACCATGGCAAACATGAGCGGTGGAGCAGTCATCGCGCGAATGCTCAAGGCAGAGGGCGTCGAGGTAGCTTTCGGAATCGTCGACGGATCCTACCTGGGATTGTGCGCAGGCCTGCGGGATCAAGAGATCGCCTTGGTCACCCCACGGCACGAGACCTGTGGTTGCCACATGGCCGGCAACTATGCACGATTAAGCGGCAAGCTCGGTGTGGTCCTGGCGTCCAATGGTCCCGGCGTCGCCAACGTGCTGAGCGGCGTAGCGGTCGAGCAGGAGGAGGGCAACCGCGTTCTCCTGCTCACCAGTTGCCGCAGGGTCGGCATTCACTACCCGAACCGTGGCGCCACTTTCCAGTCATTCAACCAGGTGGGCGTCATCAAACAGATGTCTAAGTGGTCTGAGGCTGTCCCGTCCTTTGATCGCATTGCCGAGCTCATGCGCAAAGCGCTCAAGAAATGCTGGGAAGGCAGGCCTGGGGTCGTTCATCTCGACATTCCCGAAAACATTCTCAATGGCAAGGACGAGGCGCCGCCGTTTTGGGAGCCGCACCAATACCGCCGGACCGAGCCTCTCTATCCGAACCCCGCAGACGTGAAGAAGGCGGCCCGCATGCTCGCCGACGCCCGGCTGCCCTTGATTCACGCCGGTGGGGGCGTCATCCACGCCGGTGCCTTCGAAGAGCTCAAGGTGGTCGCTGAGCTGTTGCACGCGCCCGTCACCACCTCGTGGAGCGGACGTAGCTGCTTTTCCGAAGACCACCCGTTGAGCTGGCCGATGGTGCAGGTCAAACCCAACAACGAAGTACGCAATGCCGCCGACCTGGTCCTTTGTCTCGGTGCCCGTCTCGGCGAAACCGACTGGTGGGGAAAGGCACCCTATTGGGCACAGCCTCAAGATCAGAAGATGATTCAGGTAGACTTAGATGATG
>MGST01000056.1:11931-15973 GCA_001798605.1 Deltaproteobacteria bacterium RIFOXYA12_FULL_58_15
TCGCCGACGAGCTCGACTCCCTCAAGTCCACGATGCCCATCAAGGCTCGTGAGGACGAGGTGAAGCGCCTCGCCGAAGGCCGCACCAAGGATCGCCTGAGTCTCGACTCCAAGCTCGAGGACCGGGCCACTCCAATGCTCACGGCCCACATCGGCCGAACCTGCCAAGAGGTCCTCGAGAAAGATGCCGTGGTGGTATTCGACGGCGGCAACACCTCGGTGTGGGGCCAGTTCTACTATCAGGCGACGACGCCCAACTCGGTGCTCGCCACCCATCACATGGGTCACCTCGGTGCTGGCGTCGGCCAGGCAATCGGTGCCGCGATTGCGCGTCCAGACAAACAGGTGGTCTGCATCATCGGCGACGGCGCCTTTGGCATGCACCCGCAGGAGATTGAAACTGCGGTTCGCCATGACCTCCACAACATCGTCTTCATTGTCGCCGCCGACAAGCAGTGGGGTATGGTCAAGATGACCCAGAGCATCGCCTTCAAGCCGCTGAAGATGATGCTCAAAAAGCAGCTCCCCGATGAGGACACCATCAACTCGGGTTTCGGGGAGATTGAGTACGATCAGCTCGCTCTGGCCATGGGTGGTCATGGCGAGCGGGTGGCAGACCCCAACGAGCTCGCAGCCGCACTCAAGCGCTGCTTGGCCTCGGACAAGCCATCGGTCATCCACGCCGACGTCGATTCCAAGAAGCACCTGTGGGCCCCAGCGTTGTTGCACTTCAAGGCAATGCACCAGGAGCCCAAGGGTAAATAGGATGCGCTTCAAGGCAATGCACCAGGAGCTCGAGGGTAAATAAATGGATCCGACAGCGGTCGACCAAATTCGGCTCAATTTCAGCAGCGTCGGGTTGACGGCAATCAATGCTGTCATTGGGCTGATGATGTTTGGCGTTGCCCTCGACATCAAGCTTGAGGACTTCTCGCGCATCCTGCGTTCGCCAAAAGCACCTGCGATTGGCCTGATGGCGCAGTTCATCCTGTTGCCGGCGGTGACCTTTGCGCTGACGATGGTGATGGGACCCTTGCCGTCAATCGCCTTGGGAATGATACTGGTTGCCGCCTGCCCAGGTGGCAACCTCTCAAACCTCTTGTGTTACCTCGCTGGCGGTAACGTTGCCGTGTCGATTACGATGACCGCAATCTCCACTGTTGTGGCCATCATCATGACTCCGCTCAACCTAATGGTTTGGGGGAGCCTCAATCCCAACACGGCCCCAATTCTCCGCGAAGTGAGTCTGAGCCCCGTGGACGTCTTCGTGACGGTTTTTGTCATCCTCGGAATACCGCTGGGATTGGGACTGTTGGTGGCCAAATGGAAGCCAAATCTCGTCGACAAGGTTCGCAAACCGTTCAAGATCATCACGGTGATTGTGTTTGTCGCCGTGATCTGCGGTGCCTTAGCGGCGAATTTCCAGACGTTTCTCGAAGTCATCGGTTTGGTGATGATTGTGGTTCTCATCCACAACGGCCTTGCCCTCGGCACGGGATATGCGGCGGCGCGCGTCGCCGGATTACTGCCGCGAGATCGACGGGCGGTGGCCATCGAGGTTGGCATTCAAAACTCAGCGTTGGGTTTGGTGCTGGTTTTCAATTTCTTCGATGGACTCGGGGGGATGGCCATCATCGTCGCTTGGTGGGGCGTGTGGCACATCGTCGCTGGGCTGTCGCTGGCACTTTTCTGGTCGCGCCGACCCATCAAGTTGACCGGACAGGAGATCCCCTCGTGAGCAAAAATATCACATCCGTTCTCATCACCGGTGCCGGTGGCTACATCGGCCGCATCGTCGTCAAGAAGCTCGCCGCCCTCAAGGCGAGCGATGATGCCAAAATTGACGCCATCGTCGCCACCGACGTGCGAGAGACCCCCAAGGCCGACCAGATCGACGGCGTCACCTACGTCACCGCAGACATTCGCTCCCGTGATCTCGCTGCCATCCTCGAGGAGCACAAAGTCGACGTGGTCGCTCACCTGGCCGCCATGGTCTCAGCGGGCAAGAAGGACGATCGAGAGTTGCTCTATTCCATCGATGTCCTCGGCACCAAGAACGTCCTCGAGTGTTGCCTCGCGGCCAAAGTCAGCAAGATCATCGTGACCTCCAGCGGTGCATCCTATGGCTACTATGCCGACAACCCCGACTGGCTCGACGAGAACGATGCCCTGCGCGGCAACGTCGAGATGCCCTATTCAGACAACAAACGGCAGGTCGAAGAGATGCTGTCTCGCTGGCGTCGAGATCATCCACAACTCAAGCAGCTGATCCTTCGCCCCGGCACTGTTCTCGGCGATACCGCAGCCAATCAGATCACCGCGCTCTTCGATGGCCGTGTGGTCATGGGACTACGCGGCGCTGCGATACCCTTTGTACTCATCTGGGACGACGACGTCGCGGAGATCATCGTCGTGGGAGCCACCAGCGACAAGACCGGCATCTTCAATCTCGCTGGGGACGGCGCTTTGACCATGCAGGAGATGGCCAAGATGCTCGGCAAACCGTTTGTGCCGCTGCCCGTCACTCTCGTCAAAGGTGCACTGTGGGGATTGAGCAAGCTTGGGTTGTCCTCTTTCGGCCCGGAGCAGGTCAACTTCCTGCGTTACCGGCCAGTGTTGGCGAACCGTCGCCTCAAAGAAGAGTTCGGCTACATTCCGCGCAAGACCACCCGCGAGGTCTTTGAATACTTTCTGGAGACTCGCAGCCGTGCCCAGGCGTGACCTCAAAGATAGGGTCGTCGTCGTCACCGGTGCCGCTGGAGGCCTGGGCCTTGCTTTGTGCCGCGCCTTTGGTGCACGGGGTGCGCGACTCGGTTTGCTCGACCTCCGTGGGGAAACACTCGACCAAGCCGTCCTTGAGCTCGAATCCTTGGGATTTGAGGCAGCGGGCCTCGCCTGTGACGTCACCGATCAAGAACATTGCAGGCGCGCAATCGACACCCTCATCGACAGGTTCGATGGCATCGATGTCCTGATCAACAACGCAGGCATCACCCATCGCAGCGAGTTTGCAAACACTGATCTGGACGTGTATCGCAGAGTCATGGAAGTGAGTTATTTCGGTTCCATCAACTGTACCAAGGCCGCCCTGCCCTCTTTGCTCCAACGTCGCGGCCAAATAATCGCCATCAGCTCGGTGGCTGGATTTGCACCACTCAACGGACGCACTGGCTACGCCGCAGCCAAACACGCGATGATTGGCTTCTTCAGCTCTCTGCGTGCCGAGTTGTCAGACAAGGGCATCGGTATCCTGGTGGTGACCCCTAGCTTCATCAAAACCAACATTGACGCCAATGCTCTCGGTGCCGACGGCGAAAAGCTCACGCACGAAAAACCCACCATTGGCAAAGCAATCTCAGCCGATACAGCGGCGGAGGCGATTGTCCGCGCTGCAGAGCAAGATAAACGGACGCTCCTCATCACCCCGATCGCCAAGGCTGCCCGGGTGTTGACGACGGTTGCCCCTCGACTCTACGAATGGCTTATGACACGCTCACTGCGCTCCGAATTCCAGGACAAATGATGCTGCTGCAACGGGATGAGAGAGCCCAGCGAACGAGCAACAAACCCATAGCAACAACGAAGAAACGAGCAGCGACAAGACATTGCCGGCGATGCCGGTTGGAGGAACGAAAATATGAGCAAGACAAAGATGATTCCTGGCGAAGCGCTGGTTGAAACTCTGGCTGCCGAAGGCATCGAGACCGTGTTCGGCATCGTTGGCTCCGCGTTCATGGACGCCCTCGATCTGTTTCCCGACGCTGGCATCCGTTTCGTCTCAGTTGCTCACGAACAGGCGGCTTGCCACGCCGCCGATGGCTTGGCCCGAGTGACGGGAAAACCGCAATGTTGCATTGCCCAGAACGGCCCCGGTGCCGCCAACTTCGTCTCGGCGATGACCGCAGCCTACTGGGCCCACTCCCCGGTCGTCGCCATCACCCCTGAGACCGGCTCACTCGGCCTCGGCACCGGTGGTTTCCAAGAGATCGATCAGATGCCGATGTTTGCCGCACAAACGGTCTACCAGGTCCGGGTCCCCTCCC
>MGST01000056.1:15983-17250 GCA_001798605.1 Deltaproteobacteria bacterium RIFOXYA12_FULL_58_15
GGCCGAGCTCACCCGCCGCGCCTTTTACATGGCGAAGACCGAATCAGGCCCAACTCAACTCAACATTCCCCGCGACTTTTTCTACGGCGAATGTGAGGACGAGATCTATCCTACCCTCACCGTATCCCCGGGCGTCGGCTCGATGGTGGAGCTTGAGAAGGCCGCCGAGCTTCTCGCCAAGGCCAGAAATCCCGTCATTCTCTCCGGCGGTGGTGTCTCCCAAGCCAACGCTATTGAGGAAGTCACAGCCCTCGCCGAGTATCTCTCGGCACCGGTGGTTGGCAGCTACCTCCACAACGACACCTTCCCATCCAATCACCCGCTGTCCATGGGCCCCTTGGGCTACTGTGGCTCCAAAGCCGCTATGCGAACCGTCGCCAAGGCCGACGTCGTCCTCGCTCTCGGTAGCCGCCTCGGACCCTTCGGCACCCTGCCCCAGTACGACATTGATTACTGGCCCAAAAACGCCAAGATCATCCAGGTCGATCAAAACCCCAAGGTCCTCGGTCTGTCGATGCGTGTCGACGTGGCGAGCATCGCCGACGCCAAGGAGTACGGCCGCGAGCTTCTCACGATGCTCAAGGCCAAGGCGCCCGGCCGCAAACCCAACCAAGAGCGCCTGGCTGCCGCCGAGAAGGAACGTCGCGCCTGGCTCGACGAGTTGGAAAAATGGTCGAGCTCGACAAACGAGCTCATGCACCCACGCCGAGCGCTCTGGGAGTTGTCCAGGGCCGTTCCCGAAGGCTCCATCGTTGCAACCGACATCGGCAACAACTCTTCGATGGCGAACTCTTACTTCCGCTTCAACGGCGCACGGCAGCACATCGCCGCCCTGAGCTGGGGCAACTGTGGCTTCGCCTACGGTGCCGCCATGGGCGCGAAGTTTGGCCAACCCAAGAAGGCGGTGTTCGCATTTCAGGGCGACGGTGCCTGGGGCATCTCGGGTCTGTCCGAGGTGATGACCGCAGTCCGCGAGAACATCCCCATCATCGCCGTGGTCGCGAACAACCACGAATGGGGTGCGGAGAAGAAGAACCAGGTGGACTACTACGACAACCGCTACATTGGCACGAACCTTCCAGGCACTCCCAACTACGCCACCCTCGCCAAAGACATGGGTGCCCTCGGCTTCAACGTCGAGCGCTACCAAGACATCGCTGGCGTCGTCGAGGAAGCCGTCGACTCGGGCAAACCCTGTGTCATCGACATGGCGATCCAGGGTGGCAAAGAAGTCCTCGCGGAGCCCTTCCGTCGTGATGCCCTAAAG
>MGST01000057.1 GCA_001798605.1 Deltaproteobacteria bacterium RIFOXYA12_FULL_58_15
TCTTTTTCGATGTACTTTTTGAACTCCTCGTGCGTGGTCGCGCCGATGCATGGGAATTCACCGCGGGCGAGGGCGCTCTTGAGCTCGTTGGCCGCATCCTGGGCACCCTCACCACTCGTACCAGCACCGATCATCGTATGCAGCTCGTCGATGAAGACGACGATTTGTCCGCCAGCGGCTTTGACCTCGGCCTTGATGGCTCCAAGCCGCTCGCTGAAAGCACCGCGCAAGCTGGTGCCCGCCACCAACGCACCGGTGTCGAGGGCGAAGATGGTGCGATCGTGCAAGGGAGCGACCTCGTCCTCGAAATTAGCAATCTTCACAGCGAGGCCTTCAACGATGGCGGTTTTTCCGACACCCGGAGGGCCAACCAAGATCGGGTTGTTGGCTCGGCGCTTGAGGACAATGTCCACGAGCGAGTCGAGTTCGCGATCGCGCCCAATCGCGAGGTCGAGGAGGCCCGCACGAGCCTGTGAGGTGAGGTCGACGCCGCAGGCCGCCAAGGTCGGCGCGATATCCTCAAGTCTGGGTACTGACTGCGGTTGTGTTCTCGGGGATGTTCCAATGCGCGGTGCGGGTTTCGGTTGAGCACGGGTATCGATGTCAACTGCTGCGGCGACGGCACCCGCGAGACCGGCGAATTCGTCGTCCTCACAGTCTTCATCGGCAGGCTCAGTGTCGAGCTGTGGTTCGACCTCCAATACCCGAGGTGCTGCTACCCGCGGTCGCGGTGCTGGTTGGGGTGGTGCCATTGCCGGAGGAGCCCCGAGCGTCTTAAACCGACGCGGCATGTTGCCCGTGACGTAGCTCACCGCGATGTTGCGCAATGCCGTCAGCGAGGTCTCCGTTCTCTCAAGGAGTCGGTAGGCAAACGAATCGCGAAAACGGGTGAGCGCGATGAGGAGGTGCAGGCAATCGACCTCCTCTGAGGTTGAGCCACTCGCTATTTCGCGGGCACGGTCGCGCAGGCGATTAACGGTACGGGGAGGCTCGTCCTCAACCACGCGAATGGCGTCGAGGATGTTGTCTTCATTGATCCGTCGCTCCGACAACAGCGCCTGAGCGCGGTTCGGGAACGTGAATAGGGCCAGCAGCAGGTGAGCGGAGGAGAGTCGCTGTCCTGACTGGCGGGCGATGTCTTCGGCCTCTAGGAAGGCGCGCACGGCCTCCGCGCTATCTGGCACGAACTGCACAATCAATCCTCTGTTGGGTGAAAGGGGCAAACCACGTCATTGTCGAGGGACTATGATCATGGACGATCGACCTGGTCAACCGCCGGTTGAGCAGATGTCGTGGATTCGTGCTTGACAAGGCCAATTCGTCTGGTCGACGAAACTTGACACTTCCGCCGTCAGCCCATTAGCTTGCCCTCATGTTCAAGCTGATTGCATTCTTCGTATCCATGGGGTGGCCAGGCATGGCTGCTGCTGGGTCCGTTTTTCTCAACGGCGTGAACATTGACGGTGTCACCAACAAGGCGTTCGAAAACTGCCAGGTTCAGATTGACGTGGCGGGGAACGTCCATATCACCGCGAAGGGCTACACGGCAGAGCTGCCAACACCCACCGCAGCCACGCCAGCTGCCGCTGATGTTGGCCCCAGCGGACCTGCAACTCGTCGGTATTGGTTGGTGACAGAGAAATCCGCACCCGGGATGTCTCAGTATGACATCGACATGTTTATCAACTCGAAATGGGTGAGGAAGTTCCGCGACCAAGAGCAACAGGTGGTCATGGAGGTAAGTAAATATCTGCAGGCTGGTAAGAACAAGATTCACTTTGTGGCGAAGAAGGATCTCGGGACAGCACGGCGATCAACCTCACCGCAACACTATTTTCGCATCATCATCGGTGAAGGAAATGAGGGGGGGCGAAACGTCATGATCAGTCGGAAGTTGGTGGAATACAAACGGACCGCCATGGAAACTCAAAACTCCCAAGACGAGTTCGTCCTGGAGGCGAAGTAGTGTTTGCTGTCGATCCGAGCTTCACGCACTTGGCTGCGCGGCGGGAGCAGGTCCTGGTGCTGGTCCAATCGATCAATGCGTTGTCAGTGAAGGTGCCCGGTTTCCCCACGAGCCCAGCGATGGCCTGTCTTGTTGGCTGGGATGTGGGGAACAACCACGCCACTTTGGCCATTCATCTGCATTTTGCTAAGAGCAAAAAGGGTGTCGCCTATCTGCACGAGCCGAAGGTGTTCGCGATAACCGACCTGCCTGACGTTACCGCCGAGGCCGTAGAGTTTCTCGAGAGCATGGGATTTATGCTCGATGATGCTGCCTATGGGACGCTGAAGCCCGAGGAACAGGTCGCTCTGATGGAGCGGACGCCTGTTTTTCACCAAGACCTGGCGAGGTATGCGAGCTCTCACGAGGGTCGCGAGCAAGGGGACGCCGGCGACATTCCAGAAGTCGAAATGATTGAAGTCGCAGAGAAGAGCCCGGCGGCTATTGAGCCTCAGGGCCCACAAACGAACGAGCCGAGTGAGCGGAGCCGTGCTTTTGGGCGAATGCTTATGTCCTTCTGAGAAATGGAGTCGTGACATCATGAGAAGACCGCTCTGGCTGGCCGCTGTCTTTGCCCTCTTGGCCGTCGGCTGCGCTGCCACGGTGAGCGACAAGGACCGCGCCGGCGCACGGATTCGCTACGATATGGGTGTCGCCGCCATGAAAGATGGGGACATGCTGGGGGCTCTGCGCGAGCTCTTGGCGGCGGTGAAGGTCAGTCCGGACATGGCGATGGCCCACAACGCACTCGGGTTGGTCTTTCACGCGATCGGCCGACGGGAGGACGCACTCAAGCACTACGATGAGGCTGTGAGGTTGGCACCGAAGTTTTCGGAAGCCCACAACAACCGGGGAGTGTTGCTCACTGATCTCGGCCGTTACGATGATGCCATTCTTTCTTTTGATCTTGCCCTGGCGGACATTCTCTACGCGACGCCATCGCTGGCAGAGGGAAACATGGGCTGGGCGTATTTCAAAAAAGGCGATTTGGGAAACGCTTTGCAACACTTGCAAAACGCTGTGGCCACAAATCCGAAGTTTTGCAAGGGTTACGCCTGGCTGGCCGAGGTGTCCCTGGATTCCAAGAAACCCGAGCAAACGGTCGCCTATTGCAGACGTTTCCAGAAGCAATGCCTGGACGACCCCGCGATTGCAGGGCAGGTTCCAGAGCAATTCACCCGCGAGATGAGCTATTACCTCGGCCGCGGTTACCTCGAGTCCGGCGATGAACACAACGCCCGCGAGGCTTTCGACGCCTGTGTCAAAGGGGGATTGGAAGACGAGTTGGCGGCCAAGTGTGCTCAGCTGCGTGCCTCGCTCGAATGATGGCCATTCGCAGTGGTGCTCGCGCACAATTTGAGACCGAGGGGATCGTGCTGTACGTGCGAGATTTCGGTGATTCGAACCGAATCCTCGAAGTGCTAACCCCTGAAGCTGGGCTGACCCGACTTGTGGCTCGAGGTGGTCGGGCATCTCGGCGACGTTTCGGCGGTGCTCTCGATCTGTTTGTGTCGCTGCGAATGCAGTGCAGCAGCGGCGGCGGTGATCTGTTGACTCTCGTCGCTGCCGACGTCCTGGATGCGCGGTATGGCATTCGTTCATCGCTCGGCAGCATCGGGCGAGCCTCTGTGCTCGTCGAATGCGGGCGTTTGTTGGCCGTCGAAGAGCAACCTATGCGAGGGCTCTATGAGGCAGTGCGTGATGGGCTGGATTCACTGGTTCGCGGTGATACGGTTGCAGCAGCGCAATCATACCCGCGCATTCTCGGAGCCTCGGGCGTCGCTCCCAACGTCGGGAAATGCAGCAGGTGTGGAGCGCTGTCACCGTTGTCTGTCGCTCTCGACGTGTCGCTGCCGGGCGTGCTGTGCGCAGAGTGCGTACCGCGGCGGCCGACCGTTCCTGCGTCCGCCTTTCTGGGGGCCCAGTTGGCGGCGGCCGACGCTGGTGCCCTCGAGGAGATGGTTGTTACATGGGTGGAGGCCCATGTGGGTCGCAAGTTCCGCAGTCGCGTCTTGATGAATTCGCAGGAGTGTACGGGATGTTCGTAACTACTTTGAGCCTTCTTCTGATTGTTCAAGCGCCGTCGTCGGGGCCAACCGACGTCAGCGGATACGCGCGCGGAGTCGACGCCGTCACATTTGATGCCGCTGCGCCAGCTTTCGCTGACGGGTTCGCACTGCAGTTGCGCAACCGGGTCATTCGGGGCGAGACAGGCACCGGGCGCTTTGGCATCCTTGGGGCTTTTGGCAATGAGGTCTTGACTCCGTTTCTCGGTTTCGAATGGGTGGATGTACCTGGCATTCGCGAGCAGCGCACGACACTCGGGTTGGCAATGCGGTTGTCGGAGCGGCTGAGTCTTGGAGTCGCCTACCGCCACACCGTATTTTCCCAGGAGCACCTTGACGATCTGCCCGCCCTCGACATGGGGTTTGCACTTGAGGCCCAGTCTTGGTTGTCCTTGAGCTTTGGCGTTGATGCGTTGGGCGTGTCGACCCATGCGCGTCGGGCGCTGCAGCCGGCGTTGCGAGCTGGGTTGGCGTTGCGGCCTTGGGCCGGGGCACCGTGGCTCACCGTTGGCGGCGATACCCATTGGCTATTCTCGGCCGGTGAGATGGAACGTTCTCGATTGCTCGTCGATGTGGGAATCGAGGGTTTGCACCTGTTGGCCGTTTATGAACCTGTCGAGCAGAGAGCCTGGCTGGGTTTGTCAATCGCGCTCACGGGGACGCAGGTACGTGGTGTGGTTGTCCCTCCAGGGTTTGAGCAAGGACAAAGCAAAACGGGGGACTGGTCGATGGCTCTGACTTTGCAGCAGAGACCGCGCGAATCGCTGCTGCAACCATCGGACCGGGTCGTCGAGGTTGTAGTGTCCGGCGAGCTCGATCCCCCGCGTTCTGGGGTATTTGACCTGGGTCCTGCAGTGTCATCGCTGACCTGGCAACTCCAGCGCTTGGCTTCTGACGTTAGCGTTGCCGAAGTGATCCTCAACGTCGGCCAGATCGATGCCGGGCTGGTCGCTGTTGACGAGTTGCGCCGAGCGATTTTTTGCCTGCGCGAATCGGGCAAGAGAGTCACCGCATATCTGAGCAATGCCGATGACAAGGGCTACCTCGTGGCGGCCGCTGCAGACGAAGTTGTTCTCGACAATGTTGGCTCGTTGCGTCTCGATGGCTTTGCTATCACCGTCCACTACATAGGCGACGCCCTCGCCAAGCTGGGGATCCGCTTTGATTCGGTGGAGATCGGCGAGCACAAGAGCGCCCCTGACCAACTGACGCACAATGCACCTCGCCCACAGGACATCGTGACTCGGCAGAAGATTATGCAGCACGTGTCGCACTACGAACTGGCGGTCTTGAGTGCAGATCGCGGCATCGCCGATAGGGAAGCGCGCGAGCTCATCTCTCTTGGAGGCTTTACCGCGAAGGAGGCATTGGCTGCTGGTCTCGTTGACCGGTTGAGCCAGCCAGAGGACATCACCGCATTGCCAACAGTGCGAGCTGCCGGTGAGTCAATGTCGGCTTCGCAAGTTTCGAGTCAGCGGTGGGCACCACTGCCAAAAGTAGCAGTTGTTCCGGTGGTGGGTACCATCGTCATGCAGGCAGGCGATGCGGCGCTTCCGGGGCCGAGCGCCGCAGCTGCCGACGTGGTGATGGCGCTCGAAGAGGCAATGCGCGACGAGGACGTTCGGGCGGTCGTTGTTCGGGTGGAGAGCGGTGGTGGGGACATGTACGCGTCGGAGATTATCTGGCGAGCGGTGCGGCGTCTCAGCAGTGTTAAGCCAACGGTTGCGTCTATGGGTGATGTCGCTGCTTCGGGAGGCTACTACCTCGCCGTCGCGGCACCGTTGATCATCGCCAACACGCACACGATGACTGGCTCGATCGGGATCTTCAGCCTCAAGCCGGACCTGAGCGGGCTGTTTGACCTGGTCGGCGTCAATGCGCACACGGTAACCTCAGCGAAGCGGTCGGATTGGAATGGCTGGTCGCATCCCTGGGGTGCTGAGGAGCGGGCCCAGCTCGAACGGGTGTTGCAGAGCTACTACAGTCAGTTTGTTGATCGCGTCGCGGTTGGCAGACAAATGAGCGATGATCGGGTGCGCGAGCTAGGAGGAGGCCAGGTGTACACTGGCGAAGAAGCGTTGGCGCTAGGTTTGGTGGACGGTGTGGGGACCTTGGCCGACGCCATTGGGGAGGCTGCCTTGCGGGCAGGATTGAGGGAAGGTGAGTTCGCCGTGTCGATTCCATCGCGGAAGTGGTCACTGGGCGCGCTGGTTCAAGGAATAGCGGGTGCCGAAGCATCGATTTGGGATGCCTGGCAGGATATGATGTCACGGGTGCGATCTGTCGACAGTCAACCGTTGGCATTGATGCCGGCACTTTTCGAGGTGGGACCGTGAGCGAGTTCATGGAGAACCTCAGGCCCAGGAGGCTGGGGGCGGAGGTGTTGGCGCGCATTGCGCGGGAGCGGCGTGATGGCGAGCTCACCTGGATTGATGGTGGTAAGCAGCGCAAGATTGTTTTTGGTGTCGGCAGGCCCGAGGAGGTCATTGACCGCGACGGCCGCCAGAGCAAAGAAAGGCAACATGTGGTGGCGGTGGTCCGCGCTTTGGCCCTTTCGGCTTCAGGGCAGTGCATCTTCGAGCGCGTCAATCGGAACATTCCGGCGGTTCTCGGCATCGATACCTTGGGCGAGACCTTGGTTGCCCTCGCCACGGGTCTCGGGGCAGACGAGCTCGCATCGATTTGGGCGGCTCGCCGAGATGAGACCGTCGAGCTGACCGGCGTTTTCGGCAAATTCGCCACAGCGGTGGTGCAGGTTGGAGGCGCAAGGGTGCAGCCGCCGGAGGGGGACACAACCGTAGGAAACCTGATGGCAGGCTTGGCTATTGAAGCCCAGCGGGCATGGGCTGCGTTGATCTCATTGGGCGCAGTCAAGTCCCAGCCTGCTTGCGAGGGCGTTCTGCCCAATCCACAACCAGGTACTGTCCCGGTTGCGGCCCAAAGAGCGGCGACAACCAGCCCTGAGGCGGCTCCACAACCCTCCCCAAAGCCTCTGGTGTTGCCTGACGATCCCGAAGCGCGTCGGGTGGCAATGGAGATTGAGCGTGCGTTCCGCACTCGAGAAGAGCTGGACTGTTACCAAATTCTCGGCGTCGACAGGAGCGTCTCCGAGGAGCAGGTGCGCGAGGCTTACTTTGAAGTTGCGAGAAAGTGGCACAGCGATCGCGTGAATGGTTACCGTCTTAGCGAGGACTTCAAGCGCAAGGCGGAGGAGTTGTTTCGTCGGGCCGGGGAGGCGAGGGATATCCTCTGTGATGCGGAGAAGCGCAAGACCTATGACTTTGTGGAGCGACGCAAGGCAGAGGGGTTGCCCACTGACGTAATGGTCATCCTTGAAGCTGAAAGTGTTTTCCGCAAGGGGCAAACATTGGTGCGGCGCGGTCAGGCGGCAGGGGCCGAGCCAATACTGCGCCAAGCCGTAGAGCTCAACAAGGGCGAGGCGGAGTTTTGGGCGTATCTCGGTTTCGCTGTCTATGCAGCCAAAGGCTCGGAAGGCGTTGGTGAGGCCAAAAGGGCGTTGCGCAAGGCGCTGGAGATGAATCCGAAGCTCGATGCGGCGCATGAATTTCTCGGGCGCATCGCCCGTGTCGAAGGCAACTTGGGCGAAGCCCACACCGAGCTCAAGACCGCGCTGGAGATGAACCCGAGGAATGTTGACGCCCAACGAGAGCTGCGACTTATCAACATGCGCTCTTCCAGCCCCAAAGAGCGGCAGAGCAAAGGGCTTGGGGGTGTGCTCGGTGGTTTGTTGAAGCGGTAGGTCGGACGAAACGAAGAGCCTAGGAAGCGTGGATCAGCGAGCCCAATAGGTCCCCGGCCTTCTTCTCAAGTGCTGATGTGTTCTTCAAGACATAACAACCGCGACTCTTGACGATGAGGTTTGTGTTCTTCCACTCGGCGAGGATGCGGTTCACCGACCGTTCCCCAGCTCCGATGGCTTCGGCCAGATCAGCCTGGGAGCGCTTGAGGGATATGCGAGTGCCATCGCCAACATTCTCACCAAAAATCCGAGCGTATGAAACCACGAGGTTCGCCAGCAACGCCTCGGTGTCAAACATGCGAGACGGTTCGTAACGGGCGGAGACACAGAACGCCGAGCTCATGTCGACGAGGCATTCAAAACCGAGGGCAGCGTCGGAGCGGACCAGGCTCTTGAATGCGTCCGGACTGATTGCGTAGAACCGAGCGCCGCCCGCAACCCTGACGCTCTCGAGATACGCAGACATGTTTGCCAGCGGTTCAATCTGCCCAAACAGGGTTGGTGCCACGAGGATCTTGACGACGACCGAGAGACCGTCAGCAGAACGTTGAAATATCTCCATCGCGCCGCCGGATAGGAAATAGGTCTTTTTCGTCGGATCGTTCCGTTCGAAGACGGCCCTTCTGTCTGGGGCGTCGATTGGCCGTCCCAGCACACCGGTCTCGGCTGCTCGCAACCAGGCTTGCATCTTGCTCTTGTTGCCTCCCGACCATGGTTGTCTTCGAAAAACGAGTCGCAGGTCAAGAGCAGGGGCAGTCGAATGCGCCCTAGGATTTTAGGGTGGCCACCACGGGAACGATGAGGGGTCGGCGACCTAGTTCACGGCGGATCACTCGACGCAAAGCCCGGCGAACGCGGTCCGTGACTTCCGATTCGTTCAATGTTTCTGCTTTGGCGAGCTCTGCGGTGATTTGTGTGATGGCCTCTTTGCAGAGCACTTCGGTGTTCGAGCCGAGTCCGCGAAGCTCGAGTTTCGGCCCGAGAACGACGCGACCCTTTTCGTCGAGAATCAGCACGGCGACGATCATCCCCGACTCATTGAGGATGCGGCGCTCGAGCAGCACGTCACTGTTTACGTCCCCGACTCCTTTGCCGTCGATGTGAACGTGACCGGTATCAACCAGAGGCGCGCTGCGCATGACAATCTGGTCGCCATGCCTTGCGATCTCGACGGGATGTCCATCTTCGACCACGGCGATACTGTGCCGCGGTATGCCTGCGTCACCTGCCAACTGGGCATGCTTGACGAGGTGGCGGTACTCCCCATGGATGGGGACGAAAAAGGTCGGCCTGCACAGGTCGAGCATCATGCGTTGCTCGTCGTTGAACGCATGTCCAGAAGTATGGACGCGTGCGGCGCGATCATCGAGGACGTCAGCGCCCAGTCTGAAAAGGTTGTTGACGAGATTGCCGACGGCCCGCTCATTGCCGGGGATGCGTCGCGATGAGAAGATCACCAGATCACCTGGATCGACATGAACCTGCCCATGTTCGCCACGGGCGATGCGTGACATCGCTGATTGTGGCTCGCCTTGGCTGCCTGCAGCGATAACCGTGACCTCAGAAGGGGCGAGCTTGCCAAAGTCTGTCGCTTCGGCGAAGACGCCTGACTTCGCCCGGATGTAGCCAGTCTCGCGGGCCAGTTGAATATTTTGTTGAATGCTCCGGCCAATCGGCATGACTTTACGTCCTGCCTGTACCGATGCGTCGATGACCAGCTGCAGTCTGTGCAGGTTGCTAGCAAAGGCGGTAACCAACACCCGGCCAGTTGCAGCACCGATGATGTCGCGTAGGTTGTTGCCAATCTCCCGCTCTGGCCACGTGTGTCCGCCTCGTTCAGCATTGGTGGAATCGGAGAAGAGGGCAGTGACACCTGCGTCCCCGAGAGCTCGCAACGCCTCGGCGTCGGTGAAGCGATTGTCGAGGGGAGCCGTGTCGAATTTGAAATCGCCAGTGTGCACCACCGTGCCCACAGGCGTTTTGATGGCTAAGGCGACAGCGTCGGGAATCGAGTGAGTCACCGGGATTGGCACGATGGTGAAAGAGCCCATGGAGAAGGGCTCACCGTCGTGAATTTCATGCATTTGCGGCGTGATGCCGACCTCACCGAGTTTGTTGCGTACGAGTGCCAGTGTCAGGCGGGTGGCAAAAATCGGCGTATTGAGTAGCGGCAATACGTAGGGCAGGGCACCAATGTGATCCTCGTGTCCATGGGTGAGGACGATTCCTCGCAGTTTGTTGCGGTTATTGAGGAGATAGCTCACGTCTGGGATGACATAGTCAACCCCAGGTTGTTCGGTGGACGGGAAGAGCACGCCGCAATCGATGGCGATCAAGTCCTCTGCGGTCTCGTAGGCCATCATGTTGCCGCCCACGTTACCCAGTCCGCCGAGGGGAATGGCTCTCAATGTGATGTCGTCAGTCAACGATTCTGCATACCAAGGAACGAGCAAGGTCACAAACCGTCCCAGTTGCCGGAGTTGCCGGAATTGGAGGCGCGATGGGCTGAGGCCTTGGTTCAATACTGATCACAATGGCGCTCATTATGTGGTAGGGCGACGACTGTCTCACCACCAGGCGTGGACTTCCCGGACGGATGGGTTGTGTGCGGCAGATGGCTTGTGCGGCGAGGGAAGTGGGGAGCGGAAAGGAACGGCACCATGAGAAAACTGATGAACATTCCCGAAGAGGGCGTAGACGCCCAAGTCCTCTTGGAAGAGATGCAAGCGAAGAAGAAGGATGACGCGGATTGGCGGCAAGGCAAGGTTTGGAGCCTCGTTTACCATCTTTCCGATGAGCACACCGATCTGTTGAAGAAAGCCTACGCGTCGTTCTTCGCGGAGAATTTTTTGAATCCTATGGCCTTTGTCAGTCTCAAACAGATGGAAACGGAGATCGTCGAGATGTGCGCCGACATGCTCCATGGAGACGGCAATGTTGTCGGCACGATGACGTCGGGTGGCACAGAAAGCATCATGATGGCCATGTACGCCTATCGGCAACGGGCAAGGACGCACAAGCCGTGGGTCCGCCGGCCGGAGGTCGTGGGCCCAGCATCTCTGCACCCGGCCTTCAGAAAGGCCGCCGACTACTTCAACATCAAGTTGGTGGAGGCACCTCTCAAAGACGATTTTACGGTGGACGTCAGGGCCATGAAGAGGAAGATTGGTCGCAACACCATTGCCCTAGCGGCCTCCGCGCCACAGTATCCCCAAGGGGTGGTGGATCCCATCGAGGAGATTGCGGCCATCGCCCGACAGAAGAAACTGCCGTTTCATGTCGATTGTTGCATTGGTGGATTCATGTTGCCTTGGGTGGAGAAGCTCGGGTTCTCCATACCCAAGTTTGACTTCAGGGTTGATGGAGTCACTTCCATTTCTGCCGATGTTCATAAATACGGGTATTCGGCGAAAGGGGCGTCGGTCGTTCTGTACAAGAACATCGACTATTTGAAGTACCAATTTTACGTGAGCACGGTGTGGCTGGGGGGCATCTATGTATCACCCGCCATGCAGGGGACCAAGTCGGGGGGATCGATCGCCGCTGCCTGGGCGGCCATGAAGCACCTGGGAAAGAATGGCTACATGGCTATGGCAAAGGAGACGATGGAGGTCACCCGGCAGGTTATTGAACGCATTGGGGCGATACCCGAGCTCGAGATCATGGGGAAGCCCCACATGTCGCTGGTTTCCTATCGCTCCTGTGACCCGGATGTCGACATCTTTGTGGTGGCCGATCAAATGGAGGAGAGGGGATGGCACCACGATCGCCTGCAACATCCAAACGGGATTCACGTGACCGTGACGGCGCACCATGCCGGCATACTGGACCAGTACTTCTCGGATCTGATCGAGGTGGTTGCCTACGTCAAGTCGCATCCCGAATTGGTGGGGGGCAACGCGGCGATGTACGGCATGTTGGCCAAGATCCCCCAGGCACTCGGCAAAATGGGACAGCTGGGGGTGAGGAAGGTCATCGAAAAGATGTATCATCCGGATTTTGATGCCCGAGACATGAACAAGATCACTGAATCCTCAGGTGATCCGGTCATGGCGTTATTTGAAAAGTACGGAAATGACGTGCTGGACTGGATGAACAAGCTTGATGCGACGAAAGTTCTCATCGTCGATTCGGCCAAAGAGCAGATCAAACAGCGCTCCAGGGGTTTGCTAGGACGCAAATAGACACGCAGCTCGATAGTCCGTTGTGTCGTTGTGAAGCTAGTTTTGATGTATGCCGGCATTCGGCTATGCTGCCGGAATGCCGGGTTCGTTGATCATCAATAGCAATCCCACGGAGGTGCGCGTCGCTTTCCTCGAAGGCGGCGTTCCTGTGGAGGTCTATGTCGAGCGTATTGCCGAGCAAGGCGTGGTTGGCAACATCTATCGAGGCCGTGTGGTGCGGGTGTTGCCCGGGATGCAGGCGGCGTTTGTCGATATTGGTCTCGATCGCACCGCGTTTCTTTACGTCAACGACGCATTGCCCACTGTGCCTTCCCAAGCGGATGACAATGGCGGTGACCTGGCGTCCAATAGCACAGGCAATGAAGACGGCGGGCAACGTGGTTTCCGCACAGCGCCGCTCGCCAATATCGCGGACATTCTCAAACAGGGCCAAGAGATCCTCGTTCAGGTGCAAAAGGAGCCCCTTGGTACAAAGGGGGCGCGGCTCACCCGTCATGTGACCATTCCGGGGCGAAACCTGGTGGTCATGGCGTTTTCCGATCACATCGGTGTGTCTCGACGCATCGAGGATCCCAAGGAACGTGAACGACTCAAGCAAGTCCTCGGTGGGCGCAATGACGACGTAGGTTTCATTGTTCGTACCGCCGCTGAGGGTGAGTCAGCAGACGGCCTGTTGCGCGAGGCGAGGTTTTTGACGCAGATGTGGAAAGGGATTCTAGCACGTGGTGAATCCGGTCCGACACCTCGGCTCATCTTCACCGATCTCGATTTGGCATTGCGCGCTACCCGCGATTTGTTCACCGATGACGTTGACGAAGTGTTTGTCGACAACGCCGCGGACCACGCTCGAATTTGCGAATTTGTGGCCTCTTTTGAACCCGGCGGAGAGTCGCGGATCAAGCTCTACAACGATTCCGGGCCAATCTTCGACCACTTCGGTGTCGAGGTCGAGATCGAGCGGGCCCTGGAGCGTCGGGTTTGGCTCAAGAGTGGCGGCTACATTGTCATCGACCAGGCGGAGGCCTTGACGGTCGTCGATGTCAACTCAGGGCGTTTTGTCGGCAAGTCGAGCCTCGAGGACACCATCACTCAGATCAATCTCGAGGCGGTCAAGGAGATCGTCTATCAGGTTCGGCTGCGCAACATTGGTGGAATCATCATTATTGATTTCATCGATATGGCCGCCGCCAACAATCGGGAGAAGGTTCTGGAAGCGATGCAGGAGGCGCTCAAACGCGACAAGGCGAAGACCACGATTGTTCGAATGAGCGAGATAGGTCTCGTTGAGATGACCCGCAAGCGAGTGCGGGAGAGTCTTGGCCATGTGCTCACCCACGCGTGTCCCTATTGCAAAGGTCGGGGGTTCATCAAAACGGAACAGACCGTCGCCAATGAGATTCTGCGCGCCATCGTTCGTACCCTCACTCGAACTCACGCTCTCACCGTCCTGGTAAACATGGAGCCATCGGTAGCGGACTATCTCTACGACGCACAGACAGAGGAGATCGAGCGGATTGAGGCGCGCCACGGCACGCGGGTTATCCCTGTTGCTCGCGAGGGCTTCCATCGCGAGCACTACGAGATCGTTCGCACTTGAGGAGCCATGGCAGTCGCACTGGATGGGGATTGAGAATCACTTTCCCGTAGCCCAGCCGACAATCAAAGCCTCAACAACGCTCGCGGCAATCGAGCTGTAAAACAGAATTGCGGAAAGATTACGTTGGCTGCGCAGGTTTGGCTCGGCGGCGTGGTCATTCTCGTCCACGGCCGTGGCGTGGCGCTGCCAAGTGTAGAGATGCCAGGCCAAGAGTCCCGCCTGAGCTGCCGCGTAACCTCCGCCAAAGAAGGGGCGATCCTGTGCGAACTGTCCCACCCCGACGGGCACAAGGTACCAGGGGCTGAACTGGGGTCGCACGGCCATTTCAAGCGCCGCCTGCTGATCGGCAGAAAGGGGCTGCTGCCAGGGATGGGTCTCGCCGGTTGCCACATCGACGTCGTAGCTGTCTCCACCGCCTACGCCGATGGCTCGGTTGGCACCGACACGTTGGCCCAGGGATCGGAGATCGTCGGCACAGGTGTCGGTGCAGGCAAGGGACACAACAGGCACCAACTCGGTTTTCGTTTCCCAACTTGGCTCGATCTCTATTGCCGCTCTCTCCGTGGTGACATTGAACCAGTGTGGCAAAGATGTGCCCGACTCGCCGACCCACCAGACTCGGTATCTTCCTATGGGCAACGCGACTACGATTGCGGCGGTTACGATGGTTGGCCGTGCTCCCTCGATGACAAAAGTTCCAGGAATTTTGGCGACGAGAGACACGTTGGCATGGGGGCCGGATGCAAGGTTGTGCTTTGCATGGTCAAATAGATCCACAACGTCGGGAGGGTGACGGCTGCTGTCCACCATCGTGTCTGGGAAACGCTGCAAGGTGGCTTTTGCAGCATCCAGAGCCTTGTTTGTTTGGCCTTCGCTCAACAGCGCAGCGGCGGCGTCCTGCATTGCGGTGGCGACCAGAGCGGTCACGTCGGGGGAGGGGCGTGGGCAGGTGTCGAAGGCCGTGATCATCGCCGTCCGCAAGGCGGCGGCACCGGTCGGGTCGAAGCGCGCCTCGAGGTCGCGGGCGTCGTCCAACATCTTTTCGAGACTCGACCTATCGAGTGTGCGCAGAGTCTCGTTGCCCCCGAGCCGTAATCGGAGCTCCTCCTGCGAGATGACGTGGCCCGCGATCTTTGGAGAAGTTGCGGCTTGCTCTACCATCGATTTGCTACCGTCGCGCAACGCGACAATGACGGTATGGGTCGATCCAGCAAGACATACGAGGAGAATCGTTATCGGAGCCATGGCCTTGGGAGTATTAGGGAGGCGCGGGATCAAGGGAAGAGGGCATTGCTTCAAGTCGAAAATTCTGCAATATGCCTCCTTGCGCGGGGGGTGGATCTGGTAATCGGGACCGCCGGACCCGCGGGTCCCCAAAAATGACCTCGTTTTTACGGGGCAAGGAGCGATGGGAATGCGTAAGTTGATGACGTTGGCGTTTGTTGGTGTGCTGGGCTTGGGACTTGGAGCATGTGCAAGCTCCAATGCGAACGCAGATGCGGTGCCAGCGCCTGAGGCTACTGCCGAGGCCGCGCCAGCAGAGGGTGCCGCAGCTACCGAAGCACCAGCCGAGGGAACAGCCGAGGCGACTGAGGCTCCTGCCGAGTAAGGATCTCAGGTACAATCTGAAAACAAGGCGGGCCCTGGAGTTATGCTTCAGCGCCCGTTTTGTTTTTGTGCCAATGAACGTTGGATGAGAGTCACTGGCTATTGCCACTGGCCAACCCGGTTGGATTTCGCTTCCGCCTCCAGCGACAAGTATTGTTGTTTACGGTCAAAATCTTCGTTGTTGAACACGTAAACCTTGGCGAGACCCACTTCTAAGAGGCGCGCGCCGAGATCAGACCCGTTGGCCAAACGGACATAGGTCAGCAATCTTGGAACCGGCTGACTGTCACGACACAGCTCCTCGGGGGGCTCGGGACAACCGCTGTCGAATTGTAGGTCGATGCGGGTGCCGACATTGTTGTTGACGTAGATTCGTGCTTCGTCGGAGAAAGGCTCCGGCGGTGAAGCAAACAGCTCGGGTGTGTCTATCCCCTTGAGGCGAATCCTGTCTTCGACGCCATTGCGCTCGATGACGATGGTGTCACCGTCGACAACACGCAGCACGAGCACTGGATCTTGCAACAAGCTGACGCCGGAGTCCCCAGGGATCGGCGGGGGCGGTGGTAGGGCCGAATCGTCTGTTGTCAAACAGGCCGAAATGGTGATGGCAATACACATCGACAAAGCAAAGCGCATGTTGGCTACATACCACCTTTCACCGAATGTCCGCAGGGAAAGCAAAACGCCTCGATGGAAGACGAGCGCAAAAATCGGGCGAAGAGTTGTGTGCGACACCGGCGGACTCAAATGAATAATCTATCACTATGCGTGCACTGCACCTAGCAGCGCCGGGTTGACCTCAACCTCCCCGACTGCCATCACATTGGAACGAATGGAGGAACAATGTCCCGCATTAAGTCCATCATCATGGGTGCCGCTGGCAGAGATTTTCACAACTTCAACATTCGTTTTCGCAACAACGACGCGTATGAGGTGGTGGCTTTTACTGCCACGCAAATCCCGTACATTGTCGACCGAACCTATCCGGCAGAGCTTGCCGGTAGGTTATACCCGAAAGGAATCCCCATCTTCGATGAGTCCGAGCTCGCCGATTTGATCAAGAAGCATGGTGTGAGACAGGTTTTCTTCTCATACAGTGACGTACCCTACAACTACGTGATGAGTCGCGCGTCCGTTGTGCATGCGGCCGGAGCGGACTTCATTTTGCCCGACCCGATTGAAACGATGCTGCCGGCCAAGAAACCGGTCATTTCAATTTGTGCTGTGCGTACCGGTTGCGGCAAGAGCCAGACGACGCGGGCGGTGGCAGAGGTGCTCAAAGCCCGTGGGCTCAAGGTTGCGGCCGTGCGTCACCCGATGCCCTACGGCGATCTGGCCGCCCAACGGTGCCAACGCTTCGCATCACTGGACGACATGAAGAAGCAGAAGTGCACCATCGAGGAGATGGAGGAATATGAACCTCACATCAATCAAGGCTCCTTGGTGTTTGCAGGTGTGGATTACGCCGATATCTTGTCTGCCGCCGAGAAAGAGGCGGATGTCGTTCTTTGGGATGGCGGCAACAATGACACGCCGTTTTTCAAACCCGATCTCCACTTCGTTGTCGCCGATCCGCACCGGCCCGGCCATGAGCGTCTCTACTTTCCAGGAGAAGTCAACGCCCGCCTCGCGGACGCTTTCGTTATCAACAAGGAAGACTCGGCGGAGAAGGCCAATATTGACAAGCTGGTGACCTCTTTGCGGGGGCTCAACCCTTCGGCGAAAATCATTCACGCCGACTCCAAACTCACTGTTGATAATGCCGATGCCATTCGCGGCAAAAAGGTCCTGTGCGTGGAAGACGGGCCGACTCTCACCCATGGTGAGATGACCTATGGCGCGGCGGTCATCGCAGCCAGGCGTTTTGGTGCGTCCGAGATCGTCGACCCTCGTCCCTGGGTGCAGGGGATCATGAAAGAGACCTTCGCCAAATATCCTGCGATCGGCCCGCTGTTGCCAGCGATGGGCTACAGCGAGCAGCAGATCGCCGATATGGGAG
>MGST01000058.1 GCA_001798605.1 Deltaproteobacteria bacterium RIFOXYA12_FULL_58_15
CCCGGCGACTGAGAAATCGTCGGCATGGTGCCAGTTGTTTGCAGTGCAGAATCTTCCGAGAAACCTCCGGCAACGCCGCGTCAGAAACCGGCCAGTGGTGGTTTTCAAGCTCGCCACTTCAGCCACAACGGCTTCGAGAGGAACCGCAAGTGATTCCCCCCGAATGCTTCGCGTGCAGAAGCTCGACACTCCATCGGAGAAGAGAAGAATGAGATCGTAGATCGCCGCATCGAGGGTTAGCCACCATGCAAAACTTGATGGGGAAATGTCTCGCTCATCGACAGAGATCTGCTCACCCGCAAGGCTGTGCACGACTTTGCGTCTGGCCAGTCCCTCACCGAGGTAACCCTCGAGCCGCGCAGGCTCGAGGAGATAGGAAAGATAGGCAGGCATTCCGCCGAAATCGATCTCCCATACCTCGAGCTCCCCACCCTGACGGCGGCCAACCACCGCCCCATCTCCGACGACGACAATGTTGGCCCTTCCCTTCGACACGTGTGCCGCAAGCATTGTCGCGTCAAGGCTGGAGATGCCCACGCCAAACCCATGGGTGCCGTTTTGTGCCTGCCCTGCCACCGCCTCGAGATCTTTGTGGGTGAGGGGCAGGCCTGCGCCGTGAATGCTGCTCTCTGTGGCCAAAGCGATCAGGCGTGCACCGACATCGGTGTCGGTCGAGCTCGAACACCCATCGCTGACAACAGCGAAACCCGCACCCGATTTGGCTAGGCCAGCCCGGGCATAGTCCTCACACACCAGGTGCGACTGACCGATGGCGAAGTATGCATCTGCTTGCATGGCGGCCTCCATTCGGGTTGGAGCTAGAACGACAGCGACCGACTCGCCCCACCGCTCCCTAGGGCCTGCGACTGCGAGGCGATGGAGCGTGAGACAAAACCGCCGAGCTTGGCGAGCTGATTGACGGTGGCCTTGCCAATGGCCACGTACTCGGTGAACCCCGCCGCGTCTTTTAGATCCTTCAAGTACTGATTGAGTCCGCCCTGATCGGTGTTGACGCCGATGAGAATAGAGACGATCGACTCGAGGGACTCACTGGTGACCGCTTCTGTCAACGCATCGCCAACCATGCTGTGGGTCACCGTCGAATGGTTGTCCATGCCATCGGTGATGACAAAGACCGCCGCGTTGACATCGAAGTCCTGCTCGGTTAGCGCCCGACCGTAAGCTGTAGCTGACTTGATGCCGTTGTAGGCGGCGTCGTACAGCGCTGTCATTCCCCCGATCTGAATGCAGCCGTCGTAGTCGGCCTCGTGGCACTCCGACAGCGGCTTGTATCCATGTACCTCGGAAACCTTGTCGTCAAAGAGGACCAGCCGCATCATCATGTTGTCGGCACGCGGGCTGCGGCGGCACGAACGCACCACCTCTTTGACTGCGGCTTCGATGTCGGCCTGGTAGGGGTCCACCGAACCGCTGACATCGACAATGATCAAGCCGAGTGTGTATTCGCTGGCACCAAGATCTTCGATGCGCTTGGCGGAAAACCCGTAGGTCGAGCCGCCGACTTTGTGCGCAACCATGTTGTTGTCGTTGAGAATGGGCATTTGGATCTCCTTGGTTGTTGGTTTGTCTGAACGTCGTTCCTAGGCTGCTTTGCGGAGGAAATCGGCGGTGGTCGCTGTTTTCATTCCCTTCGCCACCAATTGCGCATGCACTTCCTTGAGCTTGTCGCTGAAGATCGTCGTGTTGGGAGGATCGGGCACGGGGCTCGTGGCGTCGGTGAGCCACACCAGTTTCTCGATGGTCTTGGGGTCGCCAAAGCAGTGGGCAATGTCAGCAACAGTGTTGAGGACACAGTGTGTCGAGGCTTCTCCCGCGAGAAGCACGAGGTCGGCGTCCTCAAGAGTCTGAATCAAACCCGCATTCACCTGGGTGGTGGGGTCCTCTGGATCCGGAACCTCGGCCTTGACCGCTGAGAAGTGCTCGGTCCACGGATTCGAGCCCTTGGTGACGAAATCCGCCTGGGCAAACCGCTCCTCCCACTCATGGATCGCTGCCGCCAACACCGGCGCGACGTTGTGTCCGGCATCGCCAATCAAACAATGCTCGGGCCAGATGATGTGGGGATATCGCCCAGTGGCATCGAGGGCCCGCAGGTATTCCAGGGAGCGCTGATGAAAGGATGGCACCGCGGTGGTCCACCGGCCTGATTCGACATCGGCTACGGTTATCAAAGTGAAGGGTGACGGATGGGTCCCGCGGCTGTCCTGCCACCAAATGGGATGGGAGATGTCGACCTTGCGGTGACTGTCGAGGGTGACGTGAATATCGTCGAGCTTGTCCTTGAGCCGCAACACCATCCGGGCCAAGCGCTCCATGTCGGCGTCTGCCCCCGGCACAAACAGGCTTCCCTTGGGGTCACAGAAATCATTCTGAGGGTCAATGATGAGTAAATGGGTCTTCATGTCTTTCTCCTCTTTGTTGTGGCCTTTGCCTTGTTGTGTAAATGTTACTTTAACACTATCGTTATTGTCAATAGGACACTTACGCAATTGACGATGCGCGATATCTCGGTCGTTTCTCTAAATTTTCGGCTTGCGAGCAATGCCCTACATCGGTCGAATCATCCGTAAGGGTTATGCTTTTCGTCAGACGGACGTGAGGTCGTGATGTTCAACCCAAGATGCGGCCCATGAACAGGAGCCAGCGCAGTGGGCCGGTGATACCCAAAATCGAGCCCGAAACGATTTTCGAGAACGGCTCAATCAGCCGGTTGGGGCGGTCCGGCACACTATTATTTGGTTGAGTGTCGATTCTTCTCCGACAGGACGCGGAAGAGGGTGGCGTACACGTCGATGAACTCGTCACCACCACGCAGAGAGCGCTCGTCAAGCTGACCCGTGTCACCGTACTTCTCGAGCTGACGCTTCATCACATAGAGAGGGCCGGCCACCGAATGGGTTACAAGAATCCCAAAGATGAACATAATGATCGCCAGCGCCGGCACACTCATCCACACCAGTGTCTGTATCGTCTTGTTGCGCTCGACCATCGCCATCTTGGCTTGCTTGATCGACTCGAGGCCAGCGTACGCCTTGTCGAAGCGCTTCCCCGCCACCTCGGTGGTTTCAAAGCTGGTCTCCGGGATGTTCATCAACAAGACCGTGATGTCCAGCGACGCCGTGTAGATGCGCTCGGCATCTTTAAGCGACTTGTTCAACATCCTGTTCTGCGTGTCCAAAGTCCCGTAGAAGGGCACCGCGAACAGCGTAGCCCCGAGCGCGGCGACCAGGCCGAGAAGCACTGACCAGCGCAGCTGGAAGCGTGAATTGATGAGGTACTGCCGGCGCCAGAAACGTCGTTCCATGGAACACCTCCGTTACCACGCTAGACAACCACGACTACGGCCGGCGGGCAATGTCCACTTCGCCGTCGCAATCGTTGTCGCGACCCGTCGCAGGTTAGATGAAGTGGGTCCCGTGACGCGAGAGGCTACGATCGTTCCAACTCTGCGGCAGCGAGCTCTAGGAACTCCGTGAAGTCGATAAGAGCCGATTCCACTTGGGCACGGATCGCCGCCACGAACTCTGCGACTTGCCGCAGTTTCACCGCATCGAACTCCACAGCGTAAGCATGACGGAAGAAATGCCTGAAGCGGAGGATCTCGCGCAGTGGCCCGACAACGGTTGGCGGCAGAACCGCTGGACGAACGGACTTGATCTCCCGGGTGGCACCCACCAGCAACTCGAGATGCCAATCGCCGCCGGTTGGCTCAGATCCGAGACTTCTCTCGATCCGCTGCAGAATTCTCTCGAGAGACGTGTAGTATCGGTGCAAACGCACCGCCAAAAGAGCGAGATGGGGAGCGTCCATCGAATGGCGTTTGCCCGACTCGACCGCCTCTGCGACCTCCGCCCCGAGTCTCTTCAACGCATCGACCTCATCCACCAACTCACTGATCAGCCGGCGCAACTTGCCGGCGGCGCGATTGTCAACCATACAAAGATTCTCCTTCGCGCTCGATCCGGCGAATGAGCGATGGCGGAGCTTCTTCCAACCGAACGAGATCGACAGGAAGCGCCAACAAAGTGGCCGCAGCGTCGATGGCAGCGAAGTATTGCTCGGCAGGCAGCCCCTCGACTGCAAGGTCCACGTCGGAGTCAGGAAACAGCTCGCCCTGAGCTAATGAACCAAACAGCACTATCCTTTCGACGCAGAACCTCTGTCTGAGAACCGCGACGACCTGGTCTAGGTTCTCCCGAGCCTTGAGCGCGAGCCGCTGGCGGGTTCGTTGCTCTTCTTGCTCACGCCGCCGCCGCTCCGCCACGAAGCCCTCAAGGTCCATGAGACTAGCGTATGCCAGCGAACATGGGCTCGCAAGGGCGCTCGCAACCGACAGGGCGCTCGTGACCGACCGACCAAGCTGCCGCCGTCTTTGACATCGTCTATTCTCCTGATGGAAGTCTGAAGTTATTGCGTTTGTTGACCCATTCAAGTGGTGGGGCGACGCCTGCGGGCAATGACAACCACCATCGTGGCAAACCAACACCAGGAACCGCTCGCGTCTTCCACCCGACAGCCACAGCTTGGCACCCTGCCGTGCACCCGGCACGCATCACCCTCATCCACCTCGTCGTCGCAATCGTTGTCACGTTGATCGCACAATTCATTTGCGCCAACGTAAACCGTGGATTGGGTATCGTCGCAGTCGACACCGCCACAGCGGCTGGCGTATTGACCGTCTTCGTCAGAATCCGGACAATCACATGCCAAGTCCAGACCGGAACAATCTTGATCGATACCATCGCCACAAATCTCCACCGCATTGGGATAACTGTTCGGGTCGAGATCGTCGCAATCCCGAGTCATGCCTGTGTCGCAGGTGTTGAAGCCGTCGCCGTCTAAGTCAAAACCATTGTCTATTACGTCGTCACAGTCGTCGTCCACGTCATTACAAACCTCCGTACCACCGAGGTAGATATTCTTGTCCTGATCATTGCAGTCCGATCCGCCACATGCCGAATCGGCTTGCCCATCCTCATCGGCATCCACACAGACATTCTTGCATTCCCGATTGATGCATTGCTCGTAGACGCCGCAAGCGGTGTCGCAGCCGCCGCATCGATCGTGGATCGTAAGGGAAGACTCGCAGCCATCGACATCCTGCAAACAATCGGTCCATCCGACATCACAGGCACCCATGACGCACACCCCATCCACGCATGTCCCTGTCGCGTGCGCGAATGCACAGGTCTGAGGGCAAACGCTCACCCACTCGACGTCCGTGCTCAAGTGATTCGCAGGATCCCTCTCGTACTGGCAGTCCCACGCCCGGGCCACAACACGGTAGAGACCATCGGCCACCCGGGCCCCATCTGCGTCCACGCCATTCCAGGGAATCATCGTCCTATTGTACTCACGCGTATCGGTCGTCCATTCGCTCAGAACGGTCACGACCTCGTCGCTGCTGTTGAAAACCGAAATATCGCCACCTCGCAGACAAACCTGGTCGAGGGCATGAACACCAACCCAAGCTGTCGCCGGGTTACCCTCCGGCCTAATAATCGCCGTCGACAGGTTGAGTTCGACTGTGGGGGGTGACACGTCGACCACGGTGACGCCATCGGACATCACCTGCACCGACAAATACTCGGCATCGCCGGCCATCACGACGAAATAGTATCGGTTGTCCAACTCGAGCGGCAGCTCGTCCAGCACCACCTGGGGTGCAACGCCAGGCGTTGCGGTCATCTCCCACCATTCGCTCGGTACGGTAATGAGTGGTAGGCCGCTGGATGTCACGACAGTGTAGAGATACCAAGTTGCCCCCGGCACTTCGTTCCATGTCGCACACAGGGTGTCACGGGTCTCAAACAGATCCAGGTTTGTGCTCCAATCGTTGCAGTCGGTTTCGACAAGGGACGCTGCCGCTGGGGCCGCAATTTGCTGCTGGTCCAACTCGTAGAGATAGCCGTCCGCGACCGTGACCAAAATCTCGTCCTTGGCGTCACCGTCGGTGTCGGCAAAGATAGCCTCGCCGACCTGATTGCGGAAGTCGTAGCTCCACACCAGGGCGTCGGAGCATGGGTTCGAAGTGCAGCGACATGGGTCGACCGCATAGAGGTAGCCGTCGGTGGAACCGACGAGGACCACTGGGCTGCCATTGAGATTTGTGTGGCTGTTGGCGTTGCCAAGAAAGCCAGCATAGACACCCGCGACTTGCGCCGCCGCATCGTCCACATAGGCCGTCCCCCCGGCAAGAACAGGCTCGGCAATGATGGCACCGGTGGCGGCGTTGCGCAGGACCAGGTGGGCCGAGCGAAATCTACCATGAATCAGGCGTACCGTCGTGTCACAGGTGGCAACCGTTCCCAAGACACTCGTGTGCAGCGTCGTCGGCGAATCCTCCCAAGCCTTCGTCAACTTGTTGGGCGGTGCCGCCAACGGCACCACCTCGAACATGGACCACACAAAGACAGGTCCCGAGCTCAGCACTTCGTTGGCACCGTCGCCATCGACGTCGAAAACCATGGGAGAACCATGGCTGAATGACGGCTCGGCGAGCAGAGAACCGTCCGTTCCTTTGGCCGCAACAAGACCACCTCTCATGCCGATGAGCAGGTCGAGCGCGCCATCGCCGTCTACGTCACCAGCCGCGTTGAAAGCGAAGCCACTGCCGCCGACCGTTCGGTTGAGATCGTTGGCCCAAAGATCGCTCCCGGCGAGCGCGTGTTCCATCACCATGGCGTGACCCAATCCGTCTTGGGTAACCCAGTCAAACGCGACCTCCGGTAGGCCATCGTTGTCCACATCGATCGCCAGGGGATCATGAGCCAAAGACCATCCGGTGTTGCGACTCAGAAGCGTCGTTGGGGTGACCACGGTGCCACTGGGGGAAAAGTCGCGCACCGCGATCGTCGAACCCGAGACGCTCAGCAGCTCGAGTTGTGGATCGGCGTCCCACTGTATAAGAGACGCCATCCGTCCGCTGCCACCAGCCCAAAGCAGCACAGGGGGGCCAACCCAGCTCGCTCTCTGAGCGTCAAGAATCACAATGACGCCGCGACTGTTGGTCACGACAATCTCGTCGCGTGCATTTCCCGTCGTGCTGTCGATGGTGCCGTCGAGATCCCCCGATACCGGCACCCACCCGAAACCAGAGTTTCCAGAATAATAGCCACCGACGCGCATGCCGGGCTTGGAGAGCTCGCCGTAGTCCTGGTTGGTGGGCCGCATCAAGGGGTCGAGCGCCACGAGGTAGCCGTCCGAGCGCACCAGCAGCATCTGGCGACCGCTCTCGGTCACGTTGGCAAACGTCTCCCAAGAGATCGATGTCGTGTCAGGAGGAAGGAGATAACTGTAGAGCGAAGTTCCGGTCATGGGGTCGAGAACATGCGGCGAGCCGCTGCGCATAGCCGCAAGCTCGAGCAAGCCGTCGTCGTTGGCGTCGTCGGTCATCAAGTTGCGGAACTTGCAGCTGCGATCGAGTCGACGGACGGGGTCCAACACGCTGAGCGGTGTGCCGGTGGTACTCCAGAGCGGCACCAATACACCGTTGCCGTCGAAATCGAAGGCGAACAGATAGTTGAGCAATGGGGCGGCCATCCGTGTGGCGAGGACCTCGAGGTCGCCGTCGCCGTCCAGATCCGCCATCCCGGCAAGCTTGAAGTCGTCGACACTCGCGAGATCGACGCCATCGGCGGCACCAAAAACGTGGACAGACCAACGGCTCCCCGTCGCGTCCGCATCATAAAAGGAGGTTGCCACACCCCAAACATCCCCGGCCCCAAATTGGGTCAGGGATTGGTAGCTGAAGATGTGTTGGTCAGCGACGTTGTCCGCAGCCGCATGATCCCAACGCTTGACCAACTTGTTGGGGGCGTGAGGATTGGCAGAGTCGAAATCGGGTCCGGTGGGATCGAATTCGACCATGAACACCCGCCGGGAGTTGACCGTGGCAGGGTAATTGGCGTTCGTGTAGAGAAAGAGCTCATCGCACCCGTCCTCGTCGACATCGGCGAAATCCGTGAGGGCTTGGCCGTAGGGAATGGAGCCCACCACAGCCGTATACTTGAGGGGGCACACTCCGTCGGCTGGCATCGAATTGTAGGCGTAGACATGTTGCGTTCCCTGCGCGACAATCTCCAGGCCGCCGTCCCCGTCGATGTCCATGAGCGCATCATTGGATCCGCATCGATAGTCCCGTACGCCCTCCTGCAGGTGACATCGTTCCTCCACAATTAGGCCTGCGCCGCTGTTGGAAAACGCATAGATCACCGCGGGAATCGACGTCGCGCCACTGCCACATGCCCGTTCGGTGACATACATCTCCAGTCGGCCGTCGTGGCCGCCCAGGTCTGCAAACAGAACACTGCCAACATTCAAAAACAGGCCCGGTGGTGAAGCCCATTGGACCGTGCCATCCGCAGACCTCAAGATCACCACCTCGCCCCTCAGGGTCGAGGCAACGATGTCGACCGAGCCATCGCCCTCGAGGTCGCCTACTCGCTCTATCCGATCATAATCCCGCAGTCCGCTTTCCCAACGTAAGCTATCGAAGGAAACGTCCTTGGCGATAAGCCGGCCGCCGCCCACGAACACCACCGCCTGCAATCCACTGCCGTCGAGGTCGATGGTCGCGATCTGATCGTTGCGCAACTGTCCGCCGAGGTAGTAGCGCCAACGCGGCGCGGGATCGGTTACATCCAGGGTTCCCGTGGCAACGGCGGACCGCTTGGCGTCGTGACGCCGGAGCGGCCAATCGCCACGCCCCTCGTTGGCGATCAGCATCACGGAGATGGCAACCCCAATGCCAGTCACCCATGCCAACTGCTTGCGCAACGCCAAAGTCCAAGATCGATTCATCTCACACCCTCCACACGCTTAACGATTGGTTTCACCCGTGATTTTCCGCCCGAGCCCTCGACCGTCAACCATTCTGACCTGGTGAGACAGGGTTGTCCCTTTGGCATCGAGACTCTTCGCATCCCTAAGCCTAGGGTCCGTATGGGCCGAGAGATTCACGAAAGGCCAGCCCAGATTGTGTTCTCTGTTGCGCCACACTTTGGACGCAGCTCACGAATGCATCCCGTGCGGCATACTCTTCGGGAGTCTTCCAACTCAACCAAATGCCCCGATGCAGGTCATCGGAGGCAAAGGCCAGAGGATGCAGCCCCCCACTATCAATCTCGTCGGCGAGAGCCATTTGTGGCAGAAAGGCCAGGCCCATGTTCATTCGCACCATGCGTATCAGCGCGGCAATCTGGGGCGTCTTGATAAACGGTTGCATCTCGACGTTGTGGCGTGCGAGGACTTCCTCGATGACCACGGCGGTGGGAGATTGCTCATCGAAGGCGATGAGCTTCTCGCCCTGAAGATCCTTGGCGCGAACGTTGCGGCGGCGCCAAAGGCGATGACCGCGACCGCACACCAACACCAAGGGATCATCCATCACCATTACGTCGTGGGCGTGAGTCGGTGCCTTTGAGCGAGCGGTGATGGCCACATCGACCTCCCCGTCATGCAACAGGTCGAGAACAGTGTCGGAATGCTCGAAACGGATGGTCGGCCGGACCTTGGGAAAGCGCTGGGTGAAGATCGACAAGGCCTCCGGCAAGACGTAGATACCTACGCTGTTGACGGTGCCCACGCGCAGATCACCACTCGGAATCTCGACCTCTGCGCGAACAGCCCGCTCCATAGCGGTAAGATGTTCAAACAGCTCGCGAGCATGGGTGAGGAACCGCTGACCCGTCTCGGTGACCGTGGCCCCGGAATGATGGCGACGAAACAACGGGGTCCCTAGCTCGTCCTCCAAGCGGGCCACCTGAATGCTCAAGGTTGGCTGTGACACGCCCAAACGTTTGGCGGCACGACTGAACGAGCCCGCTTCTGCCACCGCCTGAAAGTATCGAATGCGTGTCACATCGAGCATGTCATCCTCCTCGAGCGCAATAGGTTGCAGCCAGACTGGCATCTACCATAGTTGATGTCTATATGGGCATAGACGACGAAGATGTCCACTCAGGAGCGCAGGTCGACCACCGTGACGCCATCGCCGCCCTCATGGTTGTCGCCAGGACGATAATGGCCGACGTAGGGCAACTGTTCCAACCCCTCGCGGATGGCCTTCTTCAAGGCACCGGTGCCGTGACCGTGAATGATGAGCACTTGCGGTGGCCCGCCATAGGAACAACGGTCGAGAAACAACTCGATCTGACGCAGGGCATCGTCGGCACGCATGCCCCGAACATCGCAGGACGCCTCGCCGTGGTCGATGGTCCCTGCAGCAACCTCCGAGGGCTGAGGTCGACTTTGATTTGCCCGAGCGCTCTTGCCTTTGCTGGACGGCTTAGCCGTCACCACCAGATCGGTGAAAAGCACGCGACTTCGCAGGCTACCCATGGCCACCGTCGCACCCTCCTCATCGACCGCCAACACCTCGCCTTCGCTGCCCAAGGACAGGACCTTCACTCTCCCACCGACTTCGGGAATCTGCGGTGCCGCACGACTGCTAACTCCGGCGTCGAGCCTCGCTCGATTCTGTCCTTCTGCATGAGCGCGCCTTTCGAGATCCTGTTGGACCTGTTGGGCGCGCACCATGTTCGGTTTTCGCTGTAGCTCGGCAATCATCGCCTTGAGCTCTGCCCTACTGCTATCGATCTCCAGGGCCATCTCCTCGCGAACAATCCTCTCGGCGTCGCGGCGAGCGCTCTGGGTGGCCGCCCGTTCTTGGGCCAAGGCCCTGCGCTCTTCGTCTAGCTCCTGTCGGTCGCTGGCCAGTGCCTGCAATTCTGTCGACACTCTTTGCCGTTCGGCGTCGAGTTGTTCCAAGGCCAGGGACAACGCCCCTGTGGACGTGAGCTGTTGCCGTGCTCGTTCGACGATGGTCGCCGGCAAACCAACCTGGCGGGCTATCTCTATTGCGTTGGAGACACCGGCAGCACCGAGCTCGAGACAATAGGTGGGTGAGAGCGTCGAGGCGTCGAACCCGACTTTGGCGTTGGCGAATCGCAAGTCGACGACGCCCAGTGCCTTCACTTCATCGAGATGCGTGGTGACCAGCACAGAGGCACCACGGTCCGCCAAGTGCTCCAATACCGCAATGGCAATGGCCGCGCCCTCTTTGGGATCCGTGTCGGCGGCAATTTCGTCGACGAGCACCAGCCAGTTGGGCCCCGCGACCTCGATGATCTCGCAAAGGGAGCGCAGGTGCGCCGAGAAGGTCGACAGGTCCCGCGACAAGTCCTGGGCATCCCCCATCGCGGAGCACACTCCGCTAAACAAAGGAACTCGCGACCCCTCTCGCGCCGGAATCGGTAACCCCGCACGGGCCATCAAAACGCAAAGGCCCACGGTCGTGATGGTCACGGTCTTGCCACCAGCGTTGGGCCCCGAGACCACCAGGGCACTCTCATCGCCGTCGAGCTCGATGTCGTTGGCGATGACCTTCTTGCCTTGCAAAACCAACAGAGGATGACGCGCGTGCACCAGTCGCAGACCACCGCCGTCTGCGCCAATCGTGAAGGGCTCGGCTTTGAGATCATTCGCGAGCCTGGCGCTCGCGTGACAGAGGTCGAGCATAGCGAGCCGTTCGATGGCGTCTTCGAGATCGCTCGCATGATCGCCAAGATAGGACGACAGCTCAGCAATAACCTGCCGCTCCTCCTCCAAGGCCAACGACTCGGCGATCGACAGTTCATTGCCGACATCGACGATTTGTTGGGGCTCGATAAACAGGGTCTGCCCCGACTGCGACGCGTTGTGGACGATTCCTGGCACCTTGGAGCGAAAAGCGGCCTGAATCGGCAGGACGTACCGATCGCCTCTTACCGAGAAGAAAGAGTCCTGCACCCACAGAGCCATGTCTGAGTCGTGCAACAAGTTCTCGACTCGCTCTTTGATCTGGTGATGCAACTGTCTTGCGCGGGCGCGATAGGAGGCCAAAGCCTCACTCGCGGTGTCCTTGAGAGCACCCGATGGTTCGAAGGCGTCGTCAATTCGAGTCGCCAAGCCGCTCAGGTCGGGCAACCCAGAACCGATGCGTCCTAGAAGCGGACACGGGTCCCGCCTATTCGAGAGGAACTTGCGCAATCGCGCGGCCACCCGAATGGCACGACCACAAGCGATGATTGTCAACGGATCGAGGCTGCCGCCCTTTGACGCACGTCGCAGAGCATCACCGACGTCGTCGGTTTCGCCAATTGGCAGAGACTCATCGCGGCGAATCAACGCCCGCGCTTCCTCAATGCGAGCCAAGGACTCGTTCACATCATCGGCGTCGTCGAAGAATCGCAGTTGTCCCCCGCGCTCCTTGCCGCGTTCGGTGCACGCCCGCCCGACCAACGCATCGGTAAGTTGCGACCAACCGAGATCGGAGAGAACCGGGCCAAATGGGACAAACCGCCGCCTCATGGGCAGGGCTGTTTACCACGGAACCCAAGAAAGCACAGCCGCTTTCGCTGGCTGGTTTCCCGAGTCCGAGGGCTCATGATGGGTCCTGGTCTTGACGGTGGCGGGGCAATCGGGCGATACCCTCGACCGCACCATGGCAACACACCCAGAGACGCAACCGACCCTGCGACAATGGCTGCAATCAGAGCCCTTCGCTCTCGGCCTGTCGGCTGGCTTCTTTGGCTTCTTTGTTCACTGCGGCACGCTCTCGGTGCTTGAAGAGGAAGAACTGTTGCCCACAAGACTGAGCGGTGCGAGCGCAGGAGCATTGGTCGGCGGCATGTGGGCTGGGGGAATGAACGCGAAGGATCTTGCGACCGAGCTGTGCGCACTGCAACGCTCTGACTTCTGGGACCCCGGCCTCGGACGCGGCCTTCTGCGCGGCGACAAATTCCAACGCAAGCTTGAGTCCCTGCTTGGAGTGTCGACCTTTAAGGAATGCCGGGTGCCGTTGGCGGTGTCCGTTCACGACGTTCGCTCCAAGCTAACCCATGTCATCGATTCGGGCCCGCTGGCCACTGGCATTCGTGCGTCCTGCGCGGTGCCCTATCTCTTCCACCCCGTTCGCATCAATGGCAACCTCTGCGCCGACGGTGCCCTCTCGGATCGTTCAGGCCTTGCCGGCATGCCCAAAGGCGAACGACTGTTGTTTCACCACCTCGCGTCACGTTCTTGGTGGCGCAGCCGTGATTCCATGAAAGTTCCCGCCCGAGACAACATGACCGCTGTTGCCATCGACAACATGCCACGGGTTGGACCTTTCAAATTGCACGTGGGCCCGATTGCCCTTGCCGGCGCGCGCGAGGCGTTTCGCCGCGCCCTCGATGTGCAGATCACGGATTCGGTGATTCGTCTTTCGGGGTAGGCCTAGGAGTTAGGACGCTCGCCGTCTACGTTCCATGTGGTAGCGAGTTATGAGCACGGCAGAGAAGGAACCGCCGCTAACATCTACGGCACCTGAGTGCCCAAACACGTAGCTGTGGTCGCACGTTCCCCGCACAGAGTCTGCAGCGACCCCTCGAATTCGCCCTCCCACAACCACTCCACGGCTGCACCTCCTCGTGGTTGATCGACTCGGAGCTTCTCGATAAGACCGTCACAATGGCAGGAAGGACGCAGGTATCGTGGTCGATCGGCCTCTTCTTTGTATTGAGCCCTCGTACTGTTCTGCCTGCCGTTGACATCAAGGCCAGCACACACTGCCTCGACGAAAACCGGCTCGGCCCCCGGTTGCAGGACATCCTGGTCAATCACGCCAAGTCCCGTGAAGTCGATCTGCTCATCACTGTCGAAGACCGAGAGGCGTCAGGCAACACTGAGGTCATCTTGAGGGGCATCACCGGCGATGGTGATCTCGTTCTTGACCGACACTTCACACTCTCGACCTCCGATTGCGAAAGTTCCACCGACCTTCTGGTCACAGTGTCTACCCGTTTCGTGCAAGAGCTACCATTGGAACGTTGGACATTGGGTCGCACACCTGTGCCGGTGCGGGCGGCACTGCCACGTCCTCCTCCCAAAGCGCTTTCGATCTCTGTTTGTGGACAATTGGCTGCCTATCTGGCGTTCCTGCCGACTGGTGGGTCATTTGGGGGGACGGTGATCACCTACATTGGTAACAAGACACATGCATTGAGTATCGAAGCGTCGACCCTCGCGTCCTATCCGAGAGATCTCGGTCAAGGGCAGTTTTATACGGTTTTGCTGGAAGGAGGTGCTGGCTGGAAGTACTCCCCCAGTCCCTGGCTGGTGCGTATCAGCGTGCATGCTGGTGCATTGATGGCTGCTGGGCACGGCTTCAAGTCGAATGAAGCGACGTGGGTGCCGTGGACTGAACTGACCGCAGGTTTCGGCAGAAGTTTCGGCCCGTTGGTAATTGCGGGCAACGCGGCGATTTCGCCGTTTCGACACACGGCAGCGACGGCCGGCGAAGAGCAATCAAGAGATATTTCGAACTTCAGACTCGGCCTGGCGGTGGAATTCCCCATTTGGGGTGAGGAATTTTCAATGCAGGATGCCGCGAGCGGAGACTAAGTGGGTGGTGAGATGGTCAACACCAATGCGACGACGGGCAGCACAGCGCAGCTGGATGTTGACCAGGCTTTTCGGGAACACGGTGGATTTGTGGCCCGAATTGTTCAACGGCTCACCGCAGACGGACCACACGTGGACGATCTCGTGCAAGAAACGTTCATCGTTGCCTTCAAGAAGAGGCATGAATTCGAGGGGCGAGCATCAGTCCAGACCTGGCTGTACGCCATCGCCCGGAACCTATGCTTTCGACACATCCGTAGTCACCGGCGGCGTGACCATTTTCGACAGCGGCTGGCCCAACAAGAGCAGACAGACCGGTCCTCGGCTCTGGAAGGAGAAATCGAACGGCGGGAGTCGATCGCCAGGGTCCACCGTGTGTTGCAACAGCTCCCATTCAAACAACGCGAGATTGCCATCTTGTATGAGTTGGAGGGCATGGAGGGAAAAGAGATCTCTGAGGTTGTCGGGATTCCCTTGGGAACCGTTTGGACCCGTCTGGGTCAGGCCAGAAAGACGATCGAGAAGCTGATGCGTCGGGAACTCACCAAGGAGGCGGTACAATGAAACCCGCCGAGAATCCGCCCAGACTTTTTGAGCACCCGGAATTCGGCCAGGACTGGCGAGCCGCCGCTGGTGACGAGGTCGCGTCCGAGCAGTTGGCAGCGTGGGGTCAGGGGATCGCGAAGCAGGTCGCGCGCCTGCAGGCGACACCGACCGCCATCAGCACAACGGTGAGTACCAGCGCCATAGTTGCTTCGATCGCCAAGTTTGTCCTTCCAGTACTCGCGGTGGGTGGCCTGGCAACCACGTACACCCTTCTGCAAGAGTCAGCAGAGCCAGAGGCCCCGCCACAGGAAGTCGCCCACCAGGAACAGGTACTCGCAGAACCGGTAGCGATCGATGCAGCTCCCGGGGAACCAGCAGCCCCTGAATCAGCCCCGAAAAAACGAATGAAGACGTCCTTTGAACCGGTCCGGACGGCGAGCATGTTGCCAGCGCAGTTGGAGCTTTTCGCCAAGGCGAAGAAGGTAGCCGACGGGGGCGATTTCACTCAGGCGTTGCGGTTTCTGGTGGAGTTCGAAGAAAAGTACCCGGACTCCCCCCTCGATCCCGAGATTCGCCTGGCTCGGGCAGAGTACCTCGTTCGCGCCGAGCGTCTGAATGCGGCCACTGAGGAGCTACAAAGACTGTTGGTAGATCCGACGTTTCACGGCAAGAAAGCCCTTCTTTTTCAGCTCCTTGGGGATGTTTGGATGAAGCGAGGAAGATGCGATCGAGCGACGGGTGCCTACGAAAAAGCACTTGCGGCGGGTCTTCCCAACGAAGAGTCAGCTGCGGTGGGAACGGCCATAGAAAAATGCAGAGCTCGGTGATTTTTCCAAAGTTGGGTGCGTGTCGCGGAGACTAAAAGGCCAATAACCAACGACGCGTGGATATCAGCCGCGTCCTCAGGAGGATTGGCAATGCGATATTCGACGATTCTCGCCCTTTCGGCGATGGTGATTTCATGCGGTGAAACTGTTCTGGTATCCGGTTCGAGCGACTTGATTGCGGATCCATGCGACGGCGAGACCTGCTCCGACCATGGCACGTGTGTTGAAAACGCGGGCACGATGGTGTGCAATTGCACGTTTGGCTACACGCCAGGAGCAGGTCTGACCTGTGTGGATTTGTGCGACGGCGAGACCTGCTCGGGCCACGGCATGTGTGTTAACAATGCTGGGACGCTGGATTGCGATTGCGAGTTTGGCTACGTCTCGGGAACAGATTTGACCTGCGTGGGTTCGTGCGACGGCGTGACCTGCTCGGACCACGGCACGTGTGTTGACAATGATGGCACAATGGGGTGCTCCTGCGAGTTTGGTTACACGCCGGGAACAGGACTGACCTGCGTCGTGGACGAATCCCCACCAGAGATTTCTGTCCTCAGAGGAGAAGACAGCTATTGTCCATCCGGTGTTGCGAAGGACGAGGACTGTGCTGCTGAATCAGGCTTCTACTGGTGGTGCACTCATCCTGATACGTGTGACGTCTGGGGGTGCGCACCGGTCGAACAGGGAGGCAAGTGGCAGCTCCTAGAAACAGCTCCTGCCGGAGGTTGCACAGGAGGCTGTCCGAACGATTTCGACGCCGCAGCGGCGGGCATGGATTACTGTGAAAGCATGGATTGCCTGGAAGTTGCCGAAGATGGGTGTCGACAACTCACGTGCCTTGTGGCCATGGATTATTGGCTACTCGAAGATGTGCTTTGTCCGAATTGAGAACGTGACGTGAACAAGGAGCAATCTGACTGGAGTTGAGGCTTGAGAGCTGGTGCTGCCCAAGCTCGCAGTCGTCCTCGAGTCATGCGCGGGTGAAGTTTTTTTCAACTCGGTTACGGCGCGTTTGAGACTCAAGTCGGCAAACCGATCGACAAGGGCGAGGTTTTCCTGTTTGACTGTGAGCCCCCACAGGAGGCGAGACCCGAAGTTGGGGAACTCATCTGAGCCACTTGCCGTACGAATCGCTCGGCCACGCGAATGGCGCGACCACAAGCGATGATTGTCAACGGGTCGAGGCTGTGCCCCCTTTTGCCGCACGTCGCAAAGCATCACCAGCGAATGTCGGGTGCCATTGGCGGTGTCCCGGCGCGCTCGTCGCAACGTACGACCTCGACCGCCGCGACTCAGGG
>MGST01000059.1 GCA_001798605.1 Deltaproteobacteria bacterium RIFOXYA12_FULL_58_15
ACACCAACACCGGCAGCGCCACCGCAAACGGCTTCAACCAACCGCTGTGGGAGTGCGACTGTCTTGCCGCTTCTGGGGAAGCCGGCTCACGGGAGCGCGTGATCCCAGAGCCATTTGTCTCGTGGGGCATGAAGGTTCACGTTCGAGCTACTTCCGCTCGATATACTCAGCTTCCCAATACTTACCCTTGTTGGTACCGAGACGAACGACAACCTTGTCACCTTGTTGCAGATAGAAGGAGCCAGCGTTGAGCAGTGTGGCTTCGTCCTCGAGAGCAACCTTCTTACCCTCGACCTTCAGCTTGGGTACGATCACCAATTTGGCGTTCTTGGCGATGTCCTTGCCCGCGCCATCTTTCGCAGACTTCGTGACCGTGACGGTGACTGCAACAATGGGGAAACCTTTCGAGGAGACCTTCTCGACCTTGGCCTCGAGGTTCTTCGAATCCTTGAGGCGCGTCGAACGGGTGAGATCGGCATCCTTCTTGGCGCGTATCGATCCACCACCCTCGGGACCTGTGTCAACCGCCTCGTCTCCCAACGTGGCGAGCTCAGCCAAGGGATCGGTCTCCTCACCTTTTTGGGCGCCAGCAAGGCCGGCAAAAAGCAATAACGTTGCAGCTGCAGCAGTCGTCAACAGGGTACGCATGTCCGTCTCCTTAACCTCTTGTCTGTGAAGAACCCAGGGCCCAGTCAGTTTGCTCACATCCGCCGACTGGGGCCAATACCTTGTGGCAACAAACTTTCTAGGGTGAATCTTGAGTAACTACGGGGTCGCGTAGGACACCGTAGCGCAAGACCTTGAGCTCGCCGCTAAGCAGAAGCTTACCATGCACCCAAACCTTGGCACCGTCCTTGTCATGGAGTTTCTGTTTGCTCCGGGGATCTAAACTCAGGGGAATGTCGCTCGAATCCTCACCAACAGTCTCGCGCAGAGCAAATCCTCCGGCAGTTTTCACCAACCTACCGACCCTCGGTTTGGCACCTTTGATATCGACGATTTGATAGGACTTGACCACGATTTTCTCGCCATCGCGCAATCCGGCGACCTCCACGCGTGCGGACTGCAGGCGGGCTATCTCGGCGGTCAAATCTCCCTCGAGCACCGCTGAATCGTCCTCGCCCACCACCGACACCAAAGGTGCCCCCACGGCCTTGGTCAACCTGACCATCCCGACGACCGAAGCGGGCTCGCCCTGAGCCAAGAGCGCCGCGCACAACAGCCAGGCCGTCATTATTGCACCCTCGCGGCACGGATGTTGAGATTGCCGCAGGTGTCACCGGTTCCCGTGAGGGTCACGTCACCGTCGAGACCCTTCACCAAGTACAGCACGCCCCCCGAGGAGGCGACTTCACTCTCGAAGGGCTCGCTCAGATCGTCGATTTCATCCGTGCTGCCATCACCGAGATTGGGTCCGGAAAAGTCGATGGCGACGCCCCGAGCATCGGTGAAACTGCCAAATGGGTCAAAGCCGGTCACCTGGCCATTCACCGTGGCTGTGTCAGCAAAGGCGGTCGATTGCGCGTCGGTCTCGGTCACGTCGGTATTGTTGGTGGCGTAGATGGCCAACAACCATTTCCAAACGCCATCGGCTCCTCGATTTTGGAAGATCGAATGCTGCCAACCCCGCTCAGATTCACCCACGAGAGCGTCGTGCAGCTTGAAGGCAGCGTTGGCCGCGGCGGCATCAGAGGCGCCGCTCTCCTGGTCAATGATGTGGCGGAGCAAGGTGTACCCCATGCCGCGCTGTGCAACCGAATCACCGGGCCCGGCAAAAGTAGTCGACGACCACGAGTCCAACGCCACTGCTGCAGTCCCAATGTTTGAGGCACCGAAGCCCGCAACGTCCTCCATGAGGTGGGCCATCGCTTCGTCGAGCCACAGGGTTTCGTTGTCCTTGGGGGCGGCACCAGCGCCATAGACGCGTACCGCAAAATTGATCAAGTGAGTCATCTCATGCACCAGTGTGCCGGCCGACAGCTCTTGCGTAATCACAGAGGTGGCGCACCCACCTGCGGGACATGTGGCCATGGTATCTACCGCAGGAACGGCCGCCCACATCATGTCGTGCTCATTGCCACTGCCTTCGGCACTTAGGAAGTCGCGAAAATCAAAGCCGCCAACAATACCCCCGAGCTTGTTGGTGTAAACGACGGTCATGCGGGAATCACCGTTGCGGTCTAGAGGTGCGGCGTAGCTCGACTGCCCCATGAGGTCGAGAATAGTCGAGATACTGTTAGCAAAGGATGTTGCCGCGGTGACAGCGGCTGCACTTGAGGCCGCCACATTGTTGTCAACGAGGACATTCACCTTGACGCTGCCAGACCCCACCACGGCCGCCAAAGTGGCGTTAACCGCAGCTGCCCCGACCCGTGCGACGGATACGGAGCTCACACAGGCACCTTGCCAACACATCTCGGTCGTGCTCGTTGCGCAAGGCTCGCAGGCCTGACGCGGCATCATTCCCATCAAGGGCTTCCCACTCGAGCGGACTGTGTCCACGAGATCGGAGATCCCCGCCCGGCGCTCGCGCTCAAAGGCCAAGCGCGCTTCCCAGTAGTCGCGATCGTAACCCGCGCCCGATGGACGGTGATAGCGCTGTATTCGCAAGGCACCCGACGGTGTGCCGCCGGCGTCGAGCTTGAAGGTGACGAGCTCATCGGCCGCAGCCTCATCTTCGGGCAAGGTGAACACGGCCATGAGATAGATTTCGTTCCCCGTGGCGAAGCTCATTTCCACCTGGCCGAATTCAGCTTCCTTACACTCTTTGGGCTGTTCGTCATCACCGCAACCTGAGAGTACGAATCCGAGGGCAAGCAGAAATAGACCGCAGCGTGAATTTAGCTTCATGACAGCTCCCTTGGCGCGACGGCGCCTCATAACCATCTTGACGATGAAGATAGAGCGCTATTCATAGCATTGCCAGACGCGTTCGCAAACCGTTGTCGTGCGCGCCGAGGGACGTTTTCAGTAGAACGGTCGCAGCAGCTCGTAGCCGCTGGCCTGCTTTGAATAGTAATATTGTTGGTGCCACGGGAAATGGATGTCGCGGGGAGTCAGCAACTTGGCATCCACCAGATCTGACAAGGCCGCGGGGTAATCACCCGTCTCGGCGCGAAAAACCTCCAGCACATGTCGCAATTTTCCCAACTGACCGTGCGTGATCACCACCTGCACGTCAGCGGCGACGTACCCCTCAAGGCCGCGGGTCAGCGCCGGCGTCTGTTGCGACAAGGCGAAATGCCACGCTCCATACCCAGCCGTTCCGGCGAGCGCGAGATACAGAATTCCCCTGGTGACTGCGGGCAACCAGGAAGCGCCGGTCTTTGCGTGGATGCCACCGACAGTCGCATCAGCGCTGGGTCTTCGATGTCCCTCGGGTATCGCCAGGATAATTTCCGCCTCGATCAATGCTACCAGTGCCTTGCATGTCTCGAATTCGCCCAACCGAGAAAGGTCGATGATCTTCTGCACATCACGGTCGGCGATGATTAGCTGGTAAACAATGCGTTCGTTCTGACCAATACCCTTGAGCCGAGCATTGCCCCCCCCGCCCCCGCCTCCCATGTCCCCAAAGGCGTCACTGAAATCGAGATCATCGGTCTCCTTGACGGGTTCTGCGTGACTGGCTGCTGCGGTCAGCGTGTCGAGATCTTCGCGTTTCTCGAAGGTCATGCCGTAACCGGTGATTCTTCGGCGGATCAGTGGCCACTCATCCACCTGGCGAAAGCCCTCCATGAGAATGCTTTCGCTGCGAATGAGCTCAACACCGTCGTCGGTCTCGATCTCCGTTTGGGAAAACTCGTAGGTTCCCGCGTCCCACAGAAACAGCTGATAGATTGTTTCGGTGGTTTGCAGTTTGGCGAAGGCCCGCAAGGTCTTCGCATCCAAGGCACCCTGGGCAATGAGAATATCACCCAGCCGTTTCAACGTTTTTTTCTGGGTTTCGAGGGCGTCTGCGAGTTGTGCCTCGCGGAGAACCTCGGCACGCAACAACATGCCGCCGAGCAAATCCCGTTTCTGTCGCACCGATGATTCGGATCGAACAACAGAGCCGTCTTTGAAGAATATCTTTACCTCTTGATCGCGATTGCGAACCGCGAGGATTCCGGTTTTGCCTTGGTGGCCGATGAGCTGGAAAATGTCGGCAATGCCGAAATCCTTGAGAGTGCCACGTAGCGCCATCTCAGTCAGTCTCTCCACGTTGGGTGTCCCAAAGGCCCAACGCATATACCAGAACGCCGAGAGCCCCGGCACCAACAGCAGAAATCAAAGAGGGCTCCGAGAGATACGGGACTGGCTCGGGGACAATATTTAGCGCCAACAGCACTGCCCAAATGCAGGAGACAAAACACGTCAAGAAAACAAATCCCGTAAGTGACCTGCCGGCGAGCATTTGCCCGGCGCCGACCAGCATCAACGACACGACACGGCGCACCCGTGCCGTTCGCGCCTGATAGCGATGGACCTCAATCTCTTTCTGCACGCGGGCCTGGGGATCGACGGCCTCTTTGGCAACAAAGGCGTGGTAGCATTGGCCACACTGTTTTTGGTTCTTCATCTCGGGGTTGCACCGAGTGCATGCGGCCATCCCACAACGAGGACACGCCACAGACGGCAGCAGGAACCGGCGCAGCCAAGAGAGGGCAACCATTAGAACCAACGCCGCAAGCGCTGCGACGACAAACTGGTGGCGGGACACCACGCTGCCGCCCAACAAGTGCCAGAGTTGACGAACAGCACGTTGATGGGCGGGTTCGGCAATCACGGCAACGTCAACGACTCGCTCGGGAACGGGCTCCTCAACCACATGCCCGGGTCCAAGCCGTTTTGCTGCCGCTTGCAGTGCTTCGACCCGCGCGTAATCGATAGCAGTGGCCTTGCGGTACGCCTCGCCAGCCTCTTTGCTCGCGGCCATCGATGAGTGAACGAGCCACATATTGAAGTGCGCAACCACCTGGTCCGGGTTCAGCGTGACTGCCTTCTTGTAGTACTCGAGCGACAAGGCCTTGTCACCGAGCGCATAATGAATATTGCCGAGGGTGACCAATAATGAGGGGTCTGACTTCTCCATGGCAGAGGCCTTGCTCAACCAATCCGCCGCGGTTTCGAGATCGCCCGACCACCTCGCTCGCAAACCGAGAATCTGCAGTTCTTCTTTGGTAGGCGTTTTTTGGGCAGCGATTCGTGCGGCGATATCCTCTGCACCTATATCACGCGCCGCCATATACACAGCTTCCGCCCGAGAACCAGGATACGAGAGATAGGCAGTCACCGTTGGCATGCCCAGTGGAACCAGAGCAATAACAGCCAGCGCCACAATAGCCGCAGCACGTTCCGATCTCTGATAATAAAGTCCCAAAAGGACTATCCACGCCAATAGGACCCACGCCGGCCCCCAACGCAAAAACACTGGCAACAACAGAACCGCCACACCGAACAGACCGCTCTGCAAACGCGTGGCGCCCTTTGGGAGCACGTGATGGATGGTGTGGATCAGCAATCGGGCGTGTCGATAGACCAGAGCGAGCGCAAACACCGCGCAAGCAATGAGCATCCCAAAAATGAGAACGATCACCAGATTGCCGATGCGACCACGTCGCATTGGCGGCTCTGTCCAAGTCAACGCGTAGGCAGATGCTAAGGATTCGATGGCACCGACAAACGCCCCACCCTTCTCCCAACGTGCGCGGGCCAACGCCATATGAGCTGACGGCCGCGTCGGGGCAAGCACCACCGCAGCCTCAGCACAAGCCAACGCTCGGCTGACCTTGCCTGCCTGCAACTCCGTGGCGCTCTCCCGGGCCAACGCATCGCCGTAGGCAAACATGTTGGGCCAACCGGAGATCTCCTTGCGGCGCAGCAACTGCAAAAGCAGCGTTTCGGCTTCGGTCATATTGCCAATCGAGATCGCCACCCTCCGCTGCTCCCAGAGGAGCGCAATCGCTACAGGGGTGTGCTCCCCCTTGGCGGGCTCATCCTCGTCTGTCCGCGTCGGGTCAGTCGATCCATGAGCAGGCCCCTCTCGATTGGGTAGCACAACGGGAACCGCTGGCTCGGGTTTGTCAACCGTTGCACTCGTTGTTTCGGGTTTGTTCGCCCCACTCGGCGTGTTCCCTTTGACCGCCCTGTCCGCTGCGTCTGGCGCGGCATCTGCTGGCGGTGGATCGTCCGGCTCGGCAAGGTAGGGAATCCCCGCTTGAGTTGCTCCAGTGGCCGGGACGAAAACCAAAGTACAGAACACCAAAGAGAAACACACTCTCCCCGGTGTTGTGCTCGTTACCTCAATCCACGTGCGCAACGGTTTGCCCTTTAAGTGCAACGCGATCGTTCACGACTTTGCACACAACTGGCGAAAGCCGCGCAACGAAAAAACGTTTCAACCCGAAGCAGGAAACCACGAGATGTACCCTGCGGCAAGAGGAACTACCATCAATGCCTTGTGAACGCGGCCGGCATTCGCTACCAAGGCAAGCATGGATCGTTTTGACCGCGCCGGAAGATCGTTCGCAAGCCTCTGCCGAATCATGGCACGCCTACGTGCCCCGGGTGGGTGTCCCTGGGACCGCGAGCAGACGTTTGCATCACTGCGCCCCTATTTGATCGAGGAAGCCTATGAGACCCTCGAAGCGATGCAAGCGGAAGACCCGGCCGCACATTGTGAGGAACTGGGAGACCTATTGCTGCAGATCGTTTTTCAGGCCGAGATTGCCAACGAACGGGGCGACTTCGATGCCGCGAAGGTTGCCGACGGGATCTCTGAAAAGTTGCAGCGACGCCATCCACACGTGTTTGGAGATGACCCCGCCGAGAATGTCGCAGGCGCTTGGGTCAGGTGGGAGCAAAGCAAAGCCAAAGAACGACCTGACAAGGCGAGTCGGCTCGACGGCATCCCCACCTCCATGCCCGCGTTGCTCTGGGCCACGCGGGTGGGGCAGAAGGCGGCGAGCATCGGTTTCGACTGGCCCGATGCCGCTGGAGTCAGCGACAAGGTCAAAGAGGAATGGGACGAACTGCTCTGCGCCATCGCGGCGGGAGATGAGCAGGCCATGGAGGAAGAGCTCGGAGATCTCCTGTTGACCCTCACGAGTCTTGGCCGTCATCTCGAGATTGACCCCGAGTCGGCTCTGCGGGCGGCAATCACCAAGTTTTCCCGCCGGTTCCGCCATGTCGAAGCGGATCTCGTCGGTGTTGAAAATCCTCTGTCGATTTCTATTGATCACCTGGAAGAGCTATGGCAGAAGGCCAAACTCGTAAAATAAGCTGACGTGTGAGAATCCTCTGGACTGTGGATGAGGTTGTGGACAACTTCCCGCGTCCTGTGCAGATCCGCTGACATGGGTATTCACCACCCACCATGGGCTCGAAGAAATATCAATCTTTCCGACATGTTGCCGATGCGACTCCGTACCTCCCCGTTCCTTCGAGGGTTTCTGGCGGCTCGTCGCCTCATCCACAACCATGCCGGATTGTCCCCATCCCGCAGGTATTTGCACACGACTCCGACGGTTGCCCCTAGGGTCTCAGGCATTTGCGCCACACAACCGGGGCCAAGTGGTTGGCGCGCATAGGCGGGAGCTGGTATTACGCATATGATGGGAACACCAGTTCCGCTTGCGACTAGAGAAAACTGTTTTCTTTTCTTGACACTAGGCAGTTAGGTCTGTTACCTGCTCGCCCCTGCGCGTTGTCATAACCGACAATGCGCTATGCCGATTAAAACTACTGTGGGAGATCGCTGTGGCGAATCACAAACAATCAGGCAAGCGCGCGCGCCAGACAATACGCCGCGAGACACGCAACACTGCTATTGAAACTCGGGTCAAGCACAGTGTCCGTACCCTGCGTACCGCACTCGAGGCCGGAGACAAAGAGGCTTCAAAAACGGCGTTGAAAGTGGCCACCCGCGAGCTACGCAGAGCCGCGACCAAGGGTGTTCTGCACAAGCGCACCGCCTCCCGCCGCGTGTCACGCCTCAGTCGCGCACACAACAAGCTGGGTTGATCGGTTCAGCCGTTAATAGCGGCTACCCTACCTTCCAACCGCAAAACTGGCCAGGCAGGTCGCGCTTTTGGTGAGTGTGTGCACTTCCCTCTCGTTCGCACTCTATGGGAGAGAATCAATCTAGACTTTTCTTGCCCACCGGGACGTCAGCCCGCAGCCGCGCCTGCACCCGAGAGAGTTGCCGTTCTTTGTATTGGGAGTGAGCGTTGGGGCCCACCTCATTGTCCTGTGCGGTTTTTTGGTCGACCAGTTGGATCTCCGCTTGGGCAAAAGCGATTGCAGGCGCTGCCTTGGGTGCCAAATCATCGATGCGAATGGGCATGTCGACAATGAAATTGATGTTGCGGTAGTCGGGGCCACTGAACTCATTGCGAGGTGTGGGGGCTGGCTGGGCTTCGGGGCGACCGCCTTGCATCCAGAAATCCCACACGTGCTCCGGTGCCGCCCCAAGCGCCCCGGCGATGTGGCCAAAAGTTACGATACCATTTTGCGACTGATCCGGTACCACGTAGTTCGCTGGAAATAGATTGTTGGCCATAAACAAAAGAGCTGGCACCACGTCATCATCGCTACCGATTGTGATTGAAAACCTTGCTTTGTCAAACACGTGGGAGGCAAAGACGTTCTTTTTCGCCAGCAGCTTGGTCACCAAAGAGGTCAACGGCTTCTTGCCACCAGAAAACTCCACGACGTTGATCCCGGTGCCACGCATCTTATCGATGACTGCAAAGACCCGAGCGGTGAGCCTATTGAACAACTCGGCCTCGGACACGGAGCTGCTGAAGATCAGCTCTTGCCCTGCGATGTGATGCAGGACGTGCATCACCTTGACCACCATTGCCGCTGACTGTTGGACAACGCTTCTGGGTGCCGACGCCATGAGGAAAAGGTCGTGAATTTCGTTCACCTGCTCGACGGTCTCCGGGACCTGGAACTGGTGAATGTCGGTCAGGTAGACAACCGCTTGGTGATGTAAGTCGCGAAGCCTGTCGAGGTCGAGGGGATTGTCGGTGTCAAACTGGCTTAGGCGCAGAAACCGATCGACAGCACTCCTGCTGAAGAACCAGAATCGCTGCAGATCGACCACAGATTCACCCGTAAGCAGCAACCGCAGGGTTCCCAGCCCGGCGATCTGCTCATAGTTGAGCTCCTCGAACGAAGGGATCTTGTCTGGGGTAACGGGCGATGCAGTCATGAAAAGAGACTCGAGGTGTGGTGGTTGCTCCCCAAACATATTTTCCCCCAATACCCGTTTGGCGCGGCCAGACAAATATAAGGGGCTGGATTAGGGTTGGCAACCTAAATCCTGCCACCCTGCGAGTCAGCCAGAAAGCAACTCGTCCACCAGAGCACGTTGGCTCTTGGGAAAGCGTTGGTCGAGCTCCTGTTGGAGTCGGCTAAACGCCTTCAATGCCTCGTGCAGGGCTTGGCTAAGGTTCGGGTCGGAGGTGCCCAGAAGGCCATGTGCCTTCTTCAGTTGTTCTTTGATGTGGGCAGCTGACCCACCGAGCGCCACCAGGTGGGAGGCCAACTCACGATCATATTCCAACAATCTCTGCAGCCGCCCCACGCCTCCCGCCTCGAGGTCCGTGATTTTCAGTTGGACGTGTTCAGTGAACTCCATGATGCTCTCGAGCAGGACCACATCGGTTGGCAGGTCTGTGCTCTGTTGCTCCATGGTGCGGCGCAAACCGGTAAGCAAAGACAGCTCCAGCCGCGCCTCTTCCCGAGAGGGATCGCTGTTGAGAATCACGGTGACGATGCGACCATCAATGCGGGCCATGACCTTGTCAACATTGGCGCTGGTGATTGCCGGGGTGGGGCCAACTCGTCGACCGGATGGTGCCGTTGTCTCGTTCGGCATCTGCATGCCGATCTGTGTGCGCCCTGCTCGTCCGCCCCCACCACCAATTCGTGCACCACGTGCAGCAATACCACCATGGTCGCCAAGTAACTGTCGCACTCTGTCCCCGACGATCTTGGGGCTCAGATTGCCCCCCTCGAGGGATTCAGACAAACCGTCGAGTTGAGTCAATCGTTCATCGTAGTCGGCGACCAATTGATCACGCCGTCCACGCAACTCTGCCCGAGCGGCGCTGATGTCGCGCCCAATTTCTTTGGTCATTCTTGTCGGTCCTTCATCGCGTGGCATCCCCCACGTGCTCAGTGAACCTCAGCAGGCCAAATCGCTCGAGGTTGTGAAAATCCCCCATCAATGGCGGCGACCATGCGCTCTCATCGACGACCTGTCGGCCCCCGATACGGTCCTTGGCAATGCGAAACAGATTGATGCGCCAAAGGCTATCTGTGCCCAGCTTTTCGCCTCCTGGCAGGGAGGCTACGTCGATGGCCCACTCGGTGCTCCAGCCAACGTCGCGGTCCTGGGGGTCGTCGATTGTCCCGTTGGTGGCAACTCCAACTTCATATCGCGCATCAAACTCGACCTGCATGTTGCGCCGCGGCCCTCCGGTGAATGCCGCATCAAATAGCACAGCACGCGGACTCGCTTGCAGCTCGACATAGTCCCCCGTCCCCTTGGGATCGACAAAGATCTCCAGCGCTTCGTGTTGGTAGACCGGATCGTCCCGCTTCTTCTGCGGCGCCTGGATGTCCGGGTCTTCAGCCTCAAAGGCGAGATAGAGGTGGTCCGGATCCCATGCCAATCGCGCTCGAGTCTTCAGGCTCGACGATCCATCACCCCGACTTTTTTTGAACTCCTCAATCCACGGTGCCCCGCCCCACTCGGCGTCTTCGATTTTGCCATCGAGTTTGGGCGCAACGGATAACCGCGGTGCATAATAGCTCGGCAACGGTAGCGGTTCTCCTGAAACGGAGAACTTGCCGGCGCGGATCCTGTTTGTGCCATCGTGTTTGCGAGCATCGTCCACCGGTAGACGGTCGTTGCCAAGATAGAGGCCAACCCGCAACTCCACGGCATCGGCGGGGAGGCGCTCCGGCAAACGCAAAACGTGTTCATCTCGTACCACGAGATTCACAGGCCATTGGTCGGGGCTGGGGACTGGCATGTGATCGCCATGGTCCACCCAACCCATTGCTCCTTGCACCAATCCATGCACAAACACCCTGTAGGGCGCCTCGAGGGGGCCGTTGGCATACCAATAGTGCAGCACGGTTACCTGATCTCCGGGCAATGCTCCTTCGGGCATGACCTCGAAGCCGAGATAACGAACCTTGCCGCCCCCAAGGGACGCATCCACGGCATGCCCCACATTGTTGAGCCTGGCGAGGACCTGCTCGGGGGAATCTTTCAAAATAGTGCTCGGTTGCTGTCTGCAACCAATGGTAGCGGCCAATACCACGACCAGGAAAATCTGTGGACCCATAGCCCAATGTTCTACAAGGGGTTGCGGGGCAAGCCAAGTGCCTCAAATGCCGCCCTAGGCCGGGTCTTCTGTGCAATCACGTCCAACGGTCAAGGAGAACAAAGTCGGCACATTGCCGTCGGCATCAGCCACGAGGGTGACGAGCACCTCGAGGTAGCGACCTGCCAACCCAGAAGACATTAGATTGAGCTGCCGATCTGGCGGTTGGATGGCAGGACCATACATCTCAGCGCCCGACAGGCCACCGACAGTGTCGGCAATGCGCACCTGCACCTTGACGGAAGAACCACCCGGCGTCGAGGCCTGCCAAGTGACGATGGTCCAGGTCAAGCTCGGTTCGTTGTCAGGGCATCCTTCCACAATGTGGCGATAGGTCCCCTGGGGACTGGTGAAGGTGCGTAGGACATTGCCGGTGAAATCGGAATAGGTATACGGCGCGCTGCCAATGGGAATCTCTATGACATCGCCTGTGCCCGGGTCGTAGCGGCAAACATTGTCGCTGGTTTGGTTCACCACCCAAACACTGCCCCCCGTGCCGATGCCCGCGCCAATACACGTTTCTGCGCCGCAGGCCTCGTCGAGGTCAACCTCGTCCCACACCTCACCGCTGTCGTCGTCAAAGCCCACGAGGTGGGCCTGACCTGTGTCGTGAAACACAGCCCAGACAACGCCTGCCCCCGACCCTGTTTCGCCGGCGGCGCTCGCTGTAACCCCCCTGCCCCGCCAATTGCTCCCCGACAAACCGGCGGAGAAAGTGCTCCAGGTGGATGTCGCAGGATCGTAGCGAGCGACCGTGCCTCCACCGTTGTCATCACTGTATGAAGCCATCCAAACTCGATCCTTGCGATCGATGGTGATGCCATAACCTCCCGTGGGATTCTCGGTGATAAGGGGTGACACCTCACCCGTGTGCGTATCAACCCGTTGCAGATCGCCTGTGTCGTAGGTGTTGACGTACCAGAGGTAACCTTGAGAGTCGATGACCGCACCATAGGGCTGACCGGTAACGCTGATGCCATTGCCGTTAGCAGGCTGGTCGGGATGGGTGGGATTGACCAAGCTGCCGTCGGCAGGATCGAGCTTGTACAGCTTGCGTCCTTGCCAATCACCGACCCAGACGAAACCATTGGCATCAATGGCCATGGCGCGGGCTATGGAGTTGGAGGCACCGATCGGCACAGTCCATAACAGACACTCGTCGTCGTAGCCGAGGAACTCGCCGGCACTCGCGTCGAGGGAAATGCGCCCGTCGTCGTTTAGATCTCGGGATGTTTCAATGCTGCCATTGCCGTTTCGATCTTTGCATTGGCACGCTTCGAGGCTCATGGTGCAAAGGCCCGCATCATAGAAGCCGACCTTGGTCACGGATCCCTGTTGCAGGCAGGCACCACCGTCGTGGGCGCGATTGGCAACATAGGCATTCCCTGCCAAATCGACGGTGGTTCGGGACGGCCGGTTGCATATCCGGTTGTCGTACCAATCATGCACAGGCGGCACGCCGTCGGGATGGCTGGGATCCCCACCGGTAATACGCAGCACCGTCACATATCGGGCCACCTCGACGTTGAGAATAGTATCGATCCGCGACAGGGTACCCTCACCATCGTTGGACGGCCATGCAAAGTCGGTGGCCACGTGCGTGGAACCGAGAGAAAGACTCCCGTCGGGATTCTGGGTAATGCCGCCGCTGGTACCGGAGGTCTCGAACGGATCGCCGCCCACACCCTGGGAATCGACGACGCACGCAGAGGTGTCAAACACGCCGTTGCAATCATTGTCGAACCCATCGCAGGCCTCGGGCGCACCCGGGTAGACGCTGGCGTTGCCCTCGCCGCCAGTACAGTCCTTACCGGCATTGCAACATTGGCAGAAACCGTCATTGTCGGGGTCGTCGATGCCGCCAGAACAATTGTCGCTGCTAGACTCTGTGGTGCAATGCTCGTTCTCACACCAGGAACCCGTCGGGCAAACAGCATGGGCGGTACATTCAATCCCACAATAAGGGCCCACGCACGGGCCAGATCCTGCCGCAGGTGGATCGGAGCACGCCGGTGCGACACCCAGAATGGCCGCGGCACCGACAACCAGCCCCATCGCCAACCAGCGCGACAGGCGCAATACCGTCAAAGACTCCGTCACGTTCCGTTTCATCACACGCTCCAGGTCACGAAACCCAATGTGGATTGTAACAGTCGGGTCACACGACTGTATAGGACCCGTCGGTTCGAACTGTTCGAACAATTCGTGCGGCAGAACGCGCTGCTTTCAGTCGAGGAAATCCTTGGCGCTTCCTTTCATCGCCTTGTCCTTGTCCATCATGTCCTGTTTGGTTTTCGCGGCCTCGTCCTGGAGGCTCTTCTTGGTGGCTTCGCTCTCTTGTTTGAGTTGCTTCTCGGTGGCCAGAGCTTCCCTCTGTAGCTGATGCTTGGTGCGTTGATCCTCTTTCTGCAGGGTCTTCTTCTGGCGTTGGCCTTCCCGCTCGTGCAGGTTCGCGGGGATCTCAGGCTTGCCATCGCGTCCACCTCTTTGATTCAGCGTGCCCTTCTCTTCTTGGTCTCCCAGCCCGGGCTCCTCAGTTGTGGGGTCAACAACTTCGAGTACCCTCCACTGTTCGATGTCAGCGCCCTGTGTGACCTCTTTTGCCTCGGGCTCCTCTTCCTTGGCGACCACAACTGTCTGCCCAGCCTCGACGTTCTTTGCTTTCGGATTGGCTCGCTTGTGACTTGTCACTGCGACCTTGCCCTCTATGACGCTAACGCGAGTGCTCTCGGTGGCTACGACAAACTCGACAACAAACTCGGTGCCACGAACGCCAGCCACTGCATTTTGGGTCTCAATTTCGAGATTCTGGCCGACCACCTTGGTGACGACCGCCCACACCTTGCCGATGATGAGCTGAACCTTCTTGGCGGTGGGCAATCGCAAACGCGAGGCGGGAAACACGCGGATGCGACTTCCGTCCTCGAGGCCGAGAACGAGACGACCGCTGTTGACCTCGATCTCCGCGGTGAGGTTGACCGCTTGCCCCTTCATGAGCGCCTTGCCCGCTTGTTTTGCCACCCCGGTGATCTCCAAAACCACAGCCGCGCCCATTGCATCCTCGACGACAGGCGCTGCTCTGTCTTCTGGCCGGGTGTCCGCTTCTTTGCTGCAGGCACCGGCAAAGAGCAAAGGAAGAAATATGGCAACGCTAAGGGTTGAATGACGCATCGAGCTCTCCAAAATTTGTCGTCCTATGTTCAATGTGCCCGGACACAACACTGTCACATCATCTGTCCCATGACCACGCTCAAACCATCCAAATCGCGCCGAGGCGGCGGTGACATGCGTTGACAAAGACAATGTTGCACTCCCGCTCCCGCTTAGTACCACCGTGGCGGCTCTTCGCGCAGTTTCTGAAGGGTCTTCGCATTTGTCGCATTTGTCGGTACTGTGGCGTGGCGGGGAATTCACTGCTAGAGTTGCGGATTGCACCTTCGTTTGTCGCCCCTGGGAGGAACCCATGTCGGTATTCCGGCTCGAGATCATTGGATTCATTGTCACCGGTTTTGTTGGTTGCTCGGTAGAGGTTCCTGCTCCAGATGACGGGGTCTTTCTGTGCGACAACAATGACCACTGCGCCGAAGGGTACAAGTGCGGCCCGGCCGGCCGCTGCATCACCACGGATAGCCCCGACATCATCGGCTATGACGAAGGTATCAGTCTCATCGCCAATGCCTATTGCACGTTGGTGCTGGGCTGCTGTGACGATGGATTCCAAGGTCCCACCGGTCCCATTTCCACCCAGTCCGCTTGCGTCACCGAGATGAAACAGATGATGGGCGGCAGCAGCTCCAACCCCGAGACCAACGACCGTGTGATTTATGATCCTGCGCTCGCCACCGAGTGCATGCAGCAGTTCCTCGAGGCCATCGCCCAAAGTACCTGCAACATGGTTGATCCCATGAACGGCAACGGCCCCGATTTTCCAGCCTGCCAACAAATGACCCAGGGCAAACAACAGCAAGGGCAAGACTGCAAAGGCGGGGACGAGTGCGCTGACAACCTTGCCTGCGACTGCCATTGGGTGGGTAGCCAATCGGTGTGCACCATCTGCCGTCCAACCGTGGGACAGAACGGTGATTGCACGGTGGATTGGTGCGAGGAAGGACTCTATTGCGACAGCACCAGCCACTGCCAGGCAAGAAAGAGTGCGGGGACCACGTGCGACAAGGATAGCGAATGCATCACTAACTTTTGCGATCACAGTTCGAGTCCCCCCAAGTGTGGTCCCGCGAACAAAGTCAACGACTCATGCGTGTCGCCCCTCACCACCGTTTCCTACTCAGAGATGGTCGAAATCTTGGCGGGTTCCTATTGTGCAGCCCTGTTCCGCGGCTGTCCCGAGGGTATCCACTTGATGGGTTCCTTGTCGGCCGCCAACGAGAATGAATGCATCACCGTGTTCGCCGGTTTTCTCGAAGACCAGTTCGGCGGCGATCCCGCCAACAACGACAACACCGAATACGATGGTGAAGCCGCAGCCCAGTGCCTCAATGCCCTGCAGCAAGCCCTACAAGGGGTGAGCAATGCAGAGCACACCGATCCGTTGTGGGGGGGGCCTCAGTTTCCCGGTTGTGACACCATGATCAACGGCATGCTCAGCAACGGTGAGGAGTGCTGGAGCGACTATGAGTGCAGTATAGGCTTTCGCTGCAAGCGCGGTTGTTCTGGATGCGTGGGTTCCTGTGGCCCTGTGGGAACTGGGACTTGCGGCGATGATCGCGATTGTGTGGACGGTTACTATTGTGAAACGGGCAATTGTCAGGTGCGAAGAGACAACAACTCCGCCTGTGACGAGGATTCAAAGTGCAAGAGCCACTACTGCAGCCCCGATGGTGCATGCAAGGATCCCGTCATTGGACTGAGCTGCGACAACGGCGCTGCATGCTTCAACGAAACTTTCTACAGCAACCGAATCAACGACCCGAAGACCGAGACTGTCTGCGAGTGCTTCTCCAGCAGTGACTGCACGGACGCTGGCACTGTGTGTGTTTCTGATCCGCGCCGTCCCGGCAACGCCACATGCCGCCCCACTTGCGATGTCAGCATTCCGGGGGAGTGCACCGGACAGGGGCTGGAGTGCGCCTATGGGCAAGACATTGACGGCACTGCCTGCCTGCGTCCGGCCCAATGGCGCGGTGCCCTTGACGGCTACATCCCGGCTTGGGCCGCAAAGAATGGTTGTACGGCTCCCGGATGCTCAATCGACACCACGATGCTCGAAAGCGAGATCCTGAGCCTGAATCCCAACGACTATGTGAGTGACATCGAGCTCGTCGGCCGCACCGTCATCCTCGAGGCGAGTGACGCCACGAACCACCGACACGTGGTGATACCCGTGGATGGCAATGGCAACGCCTGCCCCCAAGTTTCTTTCCCATACGACGGCACCCGTCGGGGCATGGCGACCATACGCACCGCAGGCGGTGGCATCCTCCTGGGGACCACATGC
>MGST01000060.1 GCA_001798605.1 Deltaproteobacteria bacterium RIFOXYA12_FULL_58_15
GCAAAGGTCAGGCCGCTGGAAAAGCCCATCGGGTCGTCAATGCGCGGGTTAATCGCAATGTAGCCGATGCGTTCTCCCGGAATAGACAACGACTTCGACCACGAATAGATGAGCAAACCGTTGTCGTGTAGAGAAGCTGCCGACGGCGCGATGTCATCGACATAAACCAACTCGCGATAGGGCTCATCGGCGAGCACGTAGATTGGATGGCCGTACTCTCTCTCCCGTTCCCGCACAAGGCTCACCATCGCGGCGACGGATGCCCGCGGATACAATCGACCGGTCGGATTGTTGGGGGAGTTGACAATGATCCCCTTGGTCTTCGGTGTGATGCCGCGGGCGAGCGTCTCGACATCAATGTCAAAATTTTCGTCTGTCTCGACCGGCACTGGCACGCCACCGTGATTGCGGATGTAGAATTCGTATTCGACAAAGTGTGGCGATAGGACGATGACCTCCTCACCTGGATTGAGAATGGTCTTGAGGGCAACGTTGAGGCCGCCGCCTGCCCCCACACTCATGATGACGCCATCACCGGTGAGCCCTGGGAACGTCCCGTTGTCGTTTAGCTTCTTGGCAATGGCATCACGGACTGCGGGAAAACCGGCGTTTGCCATATAGCGATGCAAACCTTCGTGCCTGCGCTCGGAGAGCTCGCGCAAGACGTCGAAGTACTGCGATGGCGGCTCGAGAAAGGGATTGCCCAAGGACAAATCGAACACGTTCTCGGCCCCGAATTTCGCCTTGAGCTCGGTGCCACGCTCGAACATCCTGCGAATCCACGAGGCCTGAGTCATCGCTTCGGCAATCGAGATGGCCACGGCCATATCATCCTCCGTCGGGTGTCTGTCGAACCGCCTTCGGTGTAACTCGGCAGTTACCAAAAGACCAGAGCCAATAGTCGGCGAGATGTGCTGGATAGGACACCGCTCGAGCCCAATAACCTGCGTCCTTCATCAGCGGTCAGGTCGACACGGGGTCACTGTTCGCCCGGCTCATCGTCCCCATCCATTTGCCCATCCATTTGCGACTTTGCGAGATCCCCATCCATGTGCAGCTTCTCCATTCGGTATCGCAATGAACGAAAAGAAAGCTTGAGAAGCTCCGCTGCCCGCTTTTTGACACCACCGCTATGCTCCATGGCTTGACGAATGAATCGCATCTCGATGGCATTGAGAGCCTCCTCGAGGTCGATCCCGCCCTCGGGGAACTCGAGAATGCTCGAGATCGAGGACTCGGAGCTACCTCGAATTTCTGGTGGCAGATCCGACAGCCCAATGGTCGTACCGCTCGCCAACGCCAAAGCCCGCTCAATCGTGTTTTCGAGCTCGCGCACATTCCCGGGAAACCCGTAGTCGATCAGTGCGCGGATGGTTTTACCGTCGATTCCCACAACCTTAGACCCGTGCCCCTGTCCATGCTTGATGACGAATGCCCGCGCCAACATTGGAATGTCTTCGGTTCTCTCTCGCAGAGGAGGAACTCGAATGCGCACCACATTGAGGCGGTAGAACAGGTCCTCGCGAAACCGCCCTTCGTTGACCATGGCATGCAAATCGCGATTGGTCGACGCGATAATGCGAACATCGATCGGCAACTCGACCTCTTCGCCAACGGGTCGAATGGCTCTCTCTTCCAACGCTCGCAAGAGCTTGACCTGCATGGTCGTCGGCAACTCCCCGACCTCATCGAGGAGCAGCGTTCCGCCATCTGCGGACTTGAACAACCCCGCCCGACGCCGATTGGCTCCCGTAAAAGCGCCTGCGGCGTGGCCAAACAACTCGCTCTCGATCAATTGTTCAGGGATGGCACCACAGTTGACCGCGACAAAGGCGTTGCCGCGACGATCGCTCGCCTCGTGTATGGCGCGGGCAACGAGCTCTTTGCCGGTGCCACTTTCCCCGTCGATCAATACGTTGGTCTTCGTCTGCGCGACCTTCTCGATGAGCTCGATAACCTCGCGCATCTTTGGGCTGCGTCCGACAATCCGCGACAAGCCCGAATGGCTGCGCAGTTGTGCCTTCAAATCGCGGTTCTCCCGCAGCAACACGTTCTTCTCGAGCGCCTTGTGCGCAAGCTCGCGGATTTCATCCACTTTGAACGGCTTCATTTGATAGTCGTAGGCTCCCATGCGCATCGCCGCCACGGCATTCTCAGTGGTTGCGAATGCGGTCATCATGATCACCTGCGTATCTGGCGCGTGCTCGCATGCCCAGGAGAGCACGTCCATACCAGAGCCGTCTGGAAGTTTGAGATCAGCAAAGATGAGGTCCGGTAGAGCGGTGGTGCACTCAGAGAGAGCGTGGGTCACGCTGTCTGCGGTGACCACCTGGTACCCCTCTTGCTCCAAGAGGATTTGGAGAAACTCCCGCATGGACCGTTCGTCATCGACAACTAGGATCCGCGCGGTCATCTACTCCACCTCCGCCCCCAAGGGCAACTTCACACGTGCTTCGGTCCCGCCCCCTTGTGCTGATGCCAGATTCACCTCTCCTCCGTGCGCACGAACAATGTTCTTGACGACAGCCAATCCCATTCCGGTTCCGCCGCGCTTGGTGGTCACAAACGGTTCAAACAGGTGCGCTCGCATCTCGGGATCAACACCCTGGCCCCAATCTCTCACGACGATCAAAGCTGCCCTCTCATTGGAGCATTGCTCAAGACTAACACAAATGGGCGCATATGCCGGCGACGCCTGCCGAGCATTGTGCAGGAGATTCCACAAGACTTGCCGCAGTTGGCTTGAATCGACACGACCGACCAAGGAGGCGGGCAGATTGAGCTCGATGCTATGCGCCGCACCTGCTTTGTCCTGCCCGGCCACAGCACAAACATCTCGAATCAGGGTCGCTATGTCAGTTTGCACCCGCACCAGCGGCGACGGACGCGCATAGGCAAGAAAATCATTGACGAGCTTGTTGAGCCGTTCAATCTCGCGCAGGACTATGGCCTCGAGTTTGGCATGCTCCTCACTGTCGGCGGCGACACCACCCAAAAGCTCCACCGATCCGGAAATCGCGGCAAGCGGGTTGCGCAATTCGTGCGCGATTGCGGCCGCAAGCTCTCCCAAAGAAGCAAGCTTCTCGTTGGCACGCAGCTCATCCTTGAGCCGCTCGAGCTCCGTACGGTCTTCGAAGACCAAAACCTCAAGCAACTGGGAGCTGGCCCGACCCTGGGCCAGCGGATAGCGAGTTGTCGACCTGCTCACCGACAAATGCTTGGCCTGGCCGCGAACCATCACGGACACCTCGGTGAGCGTCGCGTTCTCATCAAGGATGGCGGCAAGCTCCTCTGGAAGTGGTTGCCCAATGAGGGCGTTCTCATCGACCTCGAGGATTCTTCTGGCGGCTTGATTGACTGTCTGCACCATACGCTTGGGCCCCGCGGTCAACACACCGACGGGAAGCGATGCCAACACCGCCGCTTGAAACGCCTCAACGCGATGCAAATCAATCTGAGCGGTGGAGGCCGCCGCGCGTGCCGACTCCAGCATCTGGGCCAACTGCCCCCCCAAAATGGCTACGAGATAGAAGGCCGCCATATGGGACAGGACTGCGACGATGAACCTGTCGGGGACTGGCAACTCGGGAAGGCCTGCGTTGAACACACCGTACAATTGCAGCACCAGTTGTCCACCGAACGAAAGGCTCGAGACCGTTGCAACAATGAGCGCCACGGTCCTCCCACCGATGATGGTGCCATCCAAGATCGCCAAGAGATACAAGAATGAAAACCCACTGACGACGCCGCCGGTGGCTTGAACAACCATGAGGGCCGCCATGACCGTGGTCGTAAGATGAACGGTGCTGATGATGGTTCTCGATATGGATGTTCTGAGCAGAAGTCCGAGGCCAAATACGAACAGGTAGCTGCCGATGACGACGCCGTACAACACCACCGACATCAAGCGCAGTTGCCAATTGGCTACGTCGGCAACAATAGTCACAACCAAAATACACGTGGCAATGACCGCACGAAAGACGAGAAGCCAAGCTAACCGCCGTTCCAGCCCGGCGACTGTGGTCGTCCTCATCTGCAACGAGGCCCCTGTGCTTGGCCACAAACCCCAGAGAACGGGACCAAGCTATGGCAACGAGTCGAGAAGGAATCGGTGGACGTCATTGCACCGAGCCAGCCATACTGAAGACGGGCAGGTACATCGCGATCACGAGTCCCCCGAGGACAACCGCAAGAAATGCCATGATCAATGGTTCGAGCATACCCATCATCGTGCCCACGGCGCTGTCGACCTCATCATCATAGAAATCAGCAATCTTCGTGAGCATAGTGTCCAAGGCACCACTCTGCTCCCCCACCGAGATCATCTGCACAACCATGGCCGGGAACACCGGTATCTCAGACAACGGCTGGGCCATCGTCTTGCCCTCTGAGATCTGCGCTTTGACATGGCGCAGTCCCTCTTCCACAACAGCGTTGCCTGCGGTCTTCGCCACGATCTCCAACGCCTCCAGGATCGGCACGCCAGATTGCAGCATCGTACCAAAGGTGCGAGTGAACTTGGCGACCGCGACCTTCTGGACCAAGGGTCCAATAATGGGAGCGTAAAGAATGCCTTTGTCGAAGAGTCGTTTTCCCTTTGGATTCTTCAAAGCCGTCGATATGCCGACCACGACTCCCACAACGATGAGCACGAGCCAAACAATGTTGGCTCTGGTGAACTCACTGAGATCAACGACCAACTGGGTTGGTGCAGGCAACGCACTACCAAAATCCTGGAACATCTTCTGGAACACAGGAATGACGAAGACCAACAGGACGATGGTGACGATAAACGACACCACCAATACAAGCACCGGATAGACCATGGCGCTCTTGACTTGTTTGACGAGCTTCATGCTCTTGTCGATGTATTGCGCCAGGCGGTTGAGAACTGTGTCCAAGACGCCACCGGCCTCGCCGGCGGCAACGAGATTGACGAAGAGTCGGTCAAAAACCTTGGGGTGCTTGCCCAGGGACTCCGCGAGAGTTCCTCCTGATTCGACTCCTGACCTGACATCCAACAACACCTTGCGAAGCTCGGGATTCTCAGCCCCAGTCCCGAGAATTTCCAGACACTGCACCAAGGGCAAGCCAGCATCAATCATGGTGGCGAACTGGCGGGTGAATACAACGAGGTCCTTACTTGTGATCCCAGTCGAGCCCGGCATACGAATATTGAGATCCATGGGCTTCTTTTTGACCTTGCCCACTTGCATATTCTGTGCGCGAAGTCGTTGGTTGACGATCTCAGCACTGGCAACATCCATCTCGCCGCTCTTCGTCTCACCAGAACGTGTCTTCGCTTCCCAGAGGAAAATCGGCATCACTGATCTCCCAGCTCGCTGTCACGATGGACAGTCTCGAGCTCTTTGTCACGTCATCCAGTCGGCTTCGCACCGGACATAATCATATTGCGCAGTTCGTCGGGATCGGAGCTCTTTGTCATCGCTTCCTCAGTGGACACGACCCGTCGCACCACCAACTCCGCCAGCGAAGAGTTCATGGTTTGCATTCCCTTATTCCGACCGACCTGCATCTGTGAGTAGAGCTGGTGGATCTTGTCTTCGCGGATGAGATTGCGTATCGCGGGAGTCGGAATCATGATTTCGACAGCAAGCGCGCGACCACTCGGCTGCTTGGGGATGAGTTGCTGGCAGACGACCGCTTCGAGAACAAAAGAAAGCTGCGCCCGCACCTGCGGTTGCTGGTAGGGCGGGAAAACGTCGAGGATGCGATTGATCGTCTGCACGGCGGAGTTGGTATGCAAGGTACCGAACGCCAAGTGGCCCGTCTCTGAAATCGTCAAGGCCGCTTCAATGGTCTCAAGATCGCGCATCTCACCAATCAGGACGACATCGGGATCCTGCCGCAACACGTACTTGAGAGCTTTCTTGAAGCTACTTGTGTCGGCGCCGATCTCGCGCTGGTTGATCAGGCAAGAACGGTGTTCATGCAAGTACTCGATGGGATCTTCGATGGTGAGGATATGGCCCTGACGTTCCGTATTCACCAGATCGATCATCGAGGCCAGAGTTGTCGACTTGCCACTGCCCGTGGGTCCGGTCAGTAACACCAATCCTCGAGGCCTGCGGGAGATTTCTGCAAGAATAGGCGGCAACCCCAACTGCTCGAGACTCTTGATCTCGAAGGGGATCTGACGAAAGGCTGCAGCCACAGCACCGCGCTGCATGTACACGTTGGCGCGGAAACGCGCCAGGTTCTTAACCCCAAACGAGAGGTCGAGCTCATTCTCCTCTTCGAAGGTATGCTTCTGAGAATCTGTGAGGACGGAATAACAGAGCTGTTTGGTCTGAACTGCAGTCAATGGTTCTGTTCTGAGGGGCACCATGCGCCCGTCTATGCGCAGTCGCGGCGGCGAACCCGTGGTGATGTGGAGATCGCTCGCCCCCTTTTCGTGCATGGTCTTCAGCAGCACCTGCAACGTCAAACGTTGCGGGCCTACTCCGGCGGCCGGAGGAGCTTGGCTTGACATCAGTTGACCTCGTCGGGATCGAGCTTCGAGTTGTGTTTAGTCATGGTCAGTCGGTACCGCTGGTTCGACTCACCTCGTCGAGTGTTGTGACTCCCTCGATCAGTTTCGTAATGACCGCCTGGCGCAGAGTCTTCATGCCGAGGCGGATCGCCTCTGACTTGAGCTCAGCGGCGGAGGCACCGTTGAGAATCAACTCCTTGAGTGGATCGCTCGCGGTCATCACCTCATAGACAGCAACCCGGCCTTTGAATCCCGTGTTCGAGCAATTGGAACAACCGGTCCCCTTGTAGCAAGTGAAAGTCCCAATCTTGTCAGCGGGAACCTGCAAATCGAGAAGCGCCTGCTTGGGTACGTCGATAGCTGCCTTGCATTCAGGACAAATGCGCCGCGCCAAACGTTGGGCCACGATCGCGTTCAACGCCGCGGTGATGAGAAACGACTCGACGCCCATGTTCAATAAGCGCTGAACGGTGGATGGTGCGTCATTGGTGTGCAGAGTAGAGAGCACCAAGTGGCCAGTGAGCGCTGCCTTGATCGCAATCTCCGCAGTCTCGAAGTCGCGAATCTCTCCAACCATGATGATATCAGGGTCTTGGCGCAGCAATGACCGCAATGTCGAGGCGAAATTCAGGCCGATGTCTTCGTGCATCTGTACCTGATTGATGCCGAAAAGGTTGAACTCGACCGGATCCTCAGCTGTGGAGATATTCTCCGTCGACCTGTTGAGCTCGGAGAGCGCGGAATAGAGCGTGGTCGTCTTGCCGGACCCTGTGGGACCTGTGACCAAGACCATTCCAAAAGGTTGGTGGATTCCGCCTTGAAAAGCGGTGAGCGCAGGCTGCTCGAAACCGAGCTTGGTCATATCGAGTTGCAGGTTGCTCTTGTCGAGGAGGCGAAGAACTGCCTTCTCACCAAACAGGGTAGGCAACACGGAGACGCGAAAGTCCATCTCGCGCCCCTTGCCCAACTTGAGCTTGATGCGGCCGTCCTGGGGCAAGCGCCGCTCCGCAATGTCGAGAGAGCTCATGATCTTGATTCGGGATAACACGGCGTTCCGCAACTTTAGCGGTGGCTTCATGACTTCATACAGCGCGCCGTCAATCCGGTAGCGAACGCGAAACTCTTTCTCGTACGGCTCGATGTGAATGTCCGATGCACCCCGTTTGATGGCGTCAACCAACATCAGATTGACAAGCTTGACGACCGGCGCGTCCTCGGCACTCTTCTCGAGGTCGAGGACATTGACAGATTCCTCGTCGGTGCCGAAACCAATCTCCCCCTCGTCGAAACCGCTCATCACCTCATCGTAGGAAGTTTCTGAGCCGGTGCCGAAGTAGCGCTCGATGGCGCGGGCGATCTGTGTCTCACTGGCAACGACAACCTCGACGTTGTAACCGGTGAGGAACTTGACGTCATCGATAGCGAAGATGTTCGAGGGGTCCGCCATCGCCACCACGAGGGAAGAGCCAGCACGGTGGACCGGTATCACCTGATGTTTGTTCACCACCTCCGCGTTCAGAAGCTTGATGATATCCGCCTCTATCTCAAAATCATCGAGGTTGATGGACGGAACGTGGTACTGCTTCGACAGGAAGTTGAGAAGGTCGTTCTCCTCCACCATACCCATCTTGACCAAGGACGCGCCCAGCCGGCCGCCACCCTTCTTCTGCTCGTCCTGGGCCTGACGAAGCTGGTCGACACTGATGATGTTTTCGCGGACCAAAAGTTCGCCGAGACGTGCCATACGATCCTCGCACCTTCCCCTCCGGAAGCGAAAAAAGCTCCCGAAGCAGGTATCTTATCGCGCACCCAGACTGGCAGCAAACGGTGATTGACGGTCGTGACGGTCGTCAAACTGGGGCGCTAGGATGACATCGACTCCAAGAACTCTCTATTGGTCTTAACCGGTTTGAGTTTGGAGATGAGGAACTCCATTGAATCGATGACATTCAACGGATGCAACAATTGCCGCAAAACCCAGACGCGGTTTAGAATCTCAGGCGCCAACAGGAGCTCCTCTTTGCGTGTCGAGGAGCGATTGATGTCCATGGTCGGGAAGATGCGTTTTTCCATGAGCTTGCGATCCAGATGCAGCTCAGAGTTACCCGTACCCTTGAACTCTTCGAAAATGACTTCATCCATGCGGCTGCCGGTGTCGACCAGCGCGGTGCCGATAATCGTGAGGGAACCACCATCTTCGATGTTGCGCGCAGCACCAAAGAAACGCTTGGGCTTGTGTAGCGCGTTGGAGTCAACACCGCCGGAGAGGATCTTGCCCGAGGGCGGGACCACAGTGTTATAGGCGCGAGCGAGGCGGGTAATCGAATCGAGAAGGATCACGACATCAGTGCCGTGCTCCACCAAGCGCTTGGCCTTCTCAATGACCATCTCGGCAACCTGAACGTGACGCTGCGCTGGCTCATCGAAGGTCGAGCTGATGACCTCGCCTTTGACTGAACGCTGCATGTCCGTGACCTCTTCAGGGCGCTCATCGATGAGCAGGACTATCAACCACACGTCTGGGTGGTTTGTTGTAATTGCATTGGCAATGTTCTGCAGCATGACCGTTTTGCCGGCGCGGGGCGGCGAAACAATAAGAGCACGCTGACCCATGCCGATGGGCACCAACAAGTCGATGATGCGAGTCGAGAGATTGTTGGGGTCATACTCGAGCGTGAATTTCTTTTCTGGATACAGTGGCGTCAGATTGTCGAAGAAGATCTTCTGACGGGCCTTCTCCGGCGCGTCAAAGTTGACCTGCTCGACCTTGAGCATTGCATAGTAACGTTCTGAATCCTTCGGCGGTCGAATCTGCCCACTGACGGTGTCACCGGTTCGCAGATTGAGTCGGCGAATCTGAGATGGCGACACGTAGATGTCGTCTGGCCCCGGAAGGTAGTTGTAGTCGGGGGCGCGAAGAAATCCATATCCATCCGGCAACGTTTCCAGCACGCCTTCGGAATAGACCGTGCCGTTCTTCTCGGTGTGCGCTTGCAGCAGGGCAAAAATCAAGTCCTGCTTGCGCATGCCAGCTCCACCTTCGATTCCCATTTCGGCGGCGATCGTCGCAAGCTCAGCGTGCTTCTTTTGTTTGAGCTCGTTGAGATGAATGATGCCGTCTTCGATTGCGTCTTTTGTCGTGTTTCTTGCTGCCATGGCAGACGAGCCTCTGTTCCGCTCTCGCGTTCAGTCGCCGTCGATCGCGAGTTGGTGGGTCAATTGGGGTGCTCGCTTCTCCGAGCGACCTCTCATCCTTTTGGAAAAAATGCACCGATGGCCAGGATGTTTTTGGCGACCTGGGTAGGGTCCTGACCCTCAGTACGACATACACACTTGTCCAGAGCAGGAATTCCAGCGGGGAGACCCCGCCGGCGGATCGTGTTTGGCATAGAGGCGGGCTCGGGTCAAGCTATTCGTCACCGTTTGCGCGAAGAAATGCAACTTACACCCGCTTTTTGGCCCGACGCCTGACATATCGCTTCTTGTCGAGGAAAAAGGTCTCTTCCAATAGTGGAGCGAGGCTCTCGGCGTCGCCTTGAATTGTCCACTCCCTGGTTGCCAACAGCTCCGCGGCGCGTTGTTGAATACGCAAACTGACATCTTCCTCAGTCACGAGCTCTCCGAGCCGTGCACACACCCGTTCGACATCGTTGTCGGTTAGCGAACCGTTGTCTGCGGCCCGCTCAACCAGGTCCATCACGGCCCAACGCACATCATCGCTGTGATCCAAAAGAAAATCTGCGAGGTCTGGAATCACCCGCTCGTCATCGAGTCGCTCTGAAAGCTGCCAGATGAGCTGCAGCTTGGCCTCGATGGAGCGATGGTCATCGGGCCCATAATTGAGGAGCGCTTCCAGGAAAAAACGAATGGCCTCTCTGTCGCCGGTGATGCGGCGATACCCCTGCAACGCGTAGGTGAGCTGCTTCTCGGTACCAATGAAGCCGCGCAAGGGCTCGAGAGCATCGTCACCGATGGACACCAAAGCGTCCTCGAGCCATTTCTTCTCATCTTCATCGGCGATGCCGCCACTGGCATTACAGGCAAACCGTTTGAGCACACCGCGCAGTGCCTCTGGACTCCCATCGGCCAACAACCGCTGCATCTCCCGCATGCGAACATCCGGTTGGGCGAACGGGTTGCTTGCGAGTTTGGCTATCTTGTCGATCTTCTGCTGGGTCAACGGCCCTTTGCTGAATAAACCCAAAAATCCCATGACGAAGCTGCTTACCACCGTCAGGTGCCCACGTAAACGGCATGCGTGACATATGACCTACGCGAGGCAACATTGCGCCAGAGTAGCTGCGCAGTTACGCTGCCGCCTCGAAGTTAGGAATAGGGAGGCCGGATGATGATCAAGCCAAAAATCTCAGGGCGCCAACCCGCAGTCGTGGAGCTTGGACCGGGCACCTACCACTGGTGTGCCTGCGGACAGTCGGCAGGCCAACCATTCTGCGATGGCTCACACCAGGGTACGGACTTCGAACCGCTCGCGTTTGAGCTCGCGGAAAAGAAACGAGTCGCTCTGTGTTTGTGCAAGCACACGACGAAGCCGCCTCACTGCGACGGCACCCACAACTCACTCGAGTGACTGCCTTACCAATCAAGGAAACCGGCCCCACCCCGGCTGGGGGAATGTGACATCCCATGGCATCCGCAATTCTGATGCTCGCATTTGCACTGTTGGCCCCGGCTGAAGCCCCTTTGGCCACCGCACCGCCGGCAAGCGCCGAAGACCTCTCAAATCTCATCCAAACCGCAGGGGACCAGAGAAGCAACGGTGGCGCCGACGCGGTGGTCGTACTCGACCGGACTGCCGTGAGAGTCGAGGAAACGGGACTCGCACACTATCGCCGCCGCCGTGTCATCAAGGCGCTCAGCGAAAAGGGTGCCACCAAGCTCAGCACGCTCCGCTTCGACTATGACCCCACCTCAAACGTGGTGGAGATCCCGCACGCCCGCGTTCATCCACGACCGCTTCATGGCCAGGCACAACCGCCGATAGAGCTGACCGCAGAACACATCCGTGACCTGCCGCAGCCCCAACATTGGATTTACTGGGGCCCACGAATGAAAGTCCTGTCGCTGCCGCGCCTCGCTGTCGGCGATGCCATTGAGGTAGAGAGCTACACCAAAGGCTTCATCATCGCCTACCTCGACGGCGGGGCCTCGGGCCCGACAGCCGCAAGTGCCGAAGGAGACGAGAAGTTCATCCCGCCTATGCGCGGGCACTTTTATGACGTCGTGCTCTTCGGCGACGCCGATTCGCCCACACGTGAAAGACGTTACGAAGTTACACTACCCCGCGACAAACCACTGCAGTTCGAAGTTTACAACGGCAAGGTCTATTCCGCGGTCACCTTTAGCAATGAGACAACGAGCTATGCTTTTTGGAGTACTGACCTGCCAGCCCATTTGCCGGAGAAAAGAGCGGCCGACCCAGGAGATTACCTCCCCAAAGTCGTGATGGCGACTGCTCCCAACTGGCAGGCGAAATCACGGTGGTTTCACGACACCAACAAAAACCAGTTCGCTGCCGATAAGGCCATCAAGGCTAAGGTTGCTCAGATCACCCGCGCCGCGGCCAACGACGATGAAAAGATCAGTGCCATTTTGCACTGGACGGCACAGGAGATTCGTTACAGCGGCATCTCCATGGGCAAGGGTGAGGGTTACACACTTCACTCGGGTCAAATGACGTTTCATGACCGGGCCGGCGTCTGCAAAGACATCGCAGGTATGTCTATCACCTTCCTGCGGGCCGCCGGTTTCGAGTCCTACCCCGCCATGACCATGGCCGGCGGACGTGTCGAGAAGATCCCTGCCGACCAATTCAACCATTGTGTTGTCGCGGTGAAACGGCCCGAAGGCTTCCGCATGCTCGACCCAACCTGGGCACCCTTCTCCGCTGAGCTGTGGTCCAGCGCCGAACGTGAACAGCACTATGTCATTGGCACGCCGGACGGCGAAACATTGATGAAGACCCCCTACCTACCGCCGGAGCACAATCGCATCAACATTGATGCGAAATCCGAGATTGCCGCGAACGGTGATTTGTCTTCGGAGATCCGCGTCACCGCTCACGGTTATCCAGAAGACCGTTTGCGACGTTTCATCGCATACCATCGAGCTGATGAGTTACGCCCGGCCTTCACAAAAATGCTGGGCCGTGTTTCAGCGACCGCAACTCTCGACGACATCCGTTTCAGCGACCATCGCGACCTCTCCAATCCACTCACCGTGACCCTCAAATATCGTGCACCGGGGTTCGCGCTCATGGGGAAAGAGGCGGGGTGCACACAGATCCCGGTAAGTGCTCATCCCCTGGGAGATCCCTACTTCGCGGATTGGCTCGAAGCTGCCGAGACCTCCGAGCGCACTTCGTCAATATGGCTCCGGAGCCCACAACTCGTCACCCTCACAGAGATCGTAAAGATTCCTCCTGGCTTCAAGCTTCTAGGACCGCCAGTCGACGAGGAATTCACGACCTCCATCGGTTCCATACGGGCCGCGTTGAACCCGTTCGAGGATGGTTTGCGGTGGGAGGAGACCATCCGAATTGCCCAACGCAATATTGCGACGACGGAATACGCCGACTTCAAGAAGGTTGTCGATGTCGCCGCGACGTTGGCGAAGAGGCGTTTCTACCTGCGTGCAACAGGAGACACCAAATGACCAGGCGACACTGGGTGATCATCTCTGCAGTACTCGTCCTCGGCTGCTGCGCCTCGACCATGCGCAACCGCACCACCGAGCAACCTGATGACGCAACGACCGTGAGTGCCACAGACCGATTTGTCCTTGCCGCCGATGGCGGTCGCAACCACAACGTTCGCCGACAATCAGTTGTCCACACCGAGGAGGCGATTTTTTCCCTCGGTGATCCGCGAGTCCGTTACAACGCGCAAGATCAAACGCTGCGAGTGCTGCACGCTCGAACGACGATGCGCGATGGCACGGTCGTGGAGATCGCTGCAAACTCGGTCACCGAAACAACACCCGACGAGATCGCGGTTGCTCCCGATTATGCGGATCTCAGAGAGACAGTGATCACCCAAGTTGGCATGGAGACTGGTTGTACCAACGACCTGTCCTATGAACTCATTGAGCAGCCCTCGAACAAACCCTATTGGGGAGAAATCCCCGTGCACTTGTCGTATCCGGTGGCAAGTCGCATCGTGACGGTGGAGGTCCCCCCCGGCGTGGCCTTGAGTTGGAAATGTCTCGGTTGTGAGGTCACACCGGCCACAAGGGACAACGAGACAATATTCGCCTGGGCCGATCTTCCCGCGATCGACCCCGATCATGCCACATCGGGCCTGCTTCTCGGCGTACCGCGCTTGGTCTTCTCGACGGCCGCTTCGTGGTCGGATCTGGCTGATGAGCTCTTTGCGGATTTCAAGAACATGGCCCAGCCAACGGAGCTGGTGCGTGCCCGTGCAAGCGAGCTCACCAAACACTCTGCGACACAGACGCACCGGCTCGCGGCTCTTTGGCGTTTTGTTGTCAACGATCTCGCCACAATCACCTGGCCGTTGGAAGATTTCGGCTTCGCCCCATCGTCAGCAGAGAGTGTGTTGACCAGATCCTATGGGCATGCCCTCGACAAAGCGGTGCTTCTGTCCTCCCTGCTGCACTGCGCGGGCATTGAATCCCACCCCGTTCTCGTCTCCCGGGACAGGCTCTTCGCGCGCGAAGTGCCCGCCTTGAGCCAACTTCGCGACGTCTGGCTGATTGCGCAGATTGACGACAGACAGGTTTGGCTCTCTCCTACGGAGCTCTTGCCAGGTGACAGACGCGACCACCTGTCTGGCCTGTGGACCCTCGACCTCAAAGTTGGAGTACCGTTGCTTGTCGAGCCGCCCGACCGCGCTACCGAGGACAACCAATCTCGTCTCGTGGTCACCCTCGAGATAGGCGATCAAGACAACATGGTTGTTGATGCTCGTCTGACATTGACCGGAACCTACAGTCCTTTCTACGACCTGGAGGCAGAACATGACCACAGCGAGCTCCTCTCAGGACTGTTGCACAACCTTTGGCCAACGGGCACATGGGACACCGGCTGCAAGGATTGTTTCGCCCGCATCGAGCAACTTTCGCCGCAGTCGGCCACCTTTTCATATCGCGCCCAGGGAAAACTCCCCGGTCATCGTGGCGTCGTCGAGGTGAGTCTTCCGTGGACTCCACGCTCACAGATCCTCAATCTTGACATTCATCGGCTGTCACGACAGGCCGACACTGTGTTGAGATCCCATGGCACCGAAAGCTCACATGTCACCGTTGTGTTGCCGAAGGATTGGACGCTCGCGACAGAGCTGCCCAACGTGTTCGTCAGCAACACTGTCGGCAGCCTCGTGGCCCAAGGCTCAATCACCGCAGGCACAATCGAGCTGGACAGCACCCTCACCATTGAAAAGCGGATACTCGATCCCGATGACTACCTATCCCTGCGTGATCTCGGCATTGAGTTGCACCGCGCCTCCAACCGGTCGCTGTTGGCGGTAACCCGAACAGCGACGGTCAAACCGTAATCAACCCAACCGCCTCATCCAACATCCGTAGCGGCATGTCGACAAGCGGCATGTCGACACCCTTGCCGGTTGGGGCCAATTCCGCTAATTTTCAACATTGCTCGTGTGTCTTTGACGGTTGGTCGGACGCTGGCGGAGGTACACAGTGTCCAGAGTCGACGAGTGCTCCCCGGCCGGCACCAGGCCGGAGCAAATACATCAGTCCAGCGATTCCACGAGGACTGTTTATAGCAATGACACCGGAGAGACGACGCAGGTCCAGGATCTTCTCGAAACCACCGTACAGGGTATCAACTCAGGAGTCAGTTCGCAGCCGACCCACGGTTTGCCCCCCAGCACCGGGACGGGCGTTTCGTTGACGTCTCCGCCGACGACCTCCATCAGCCCGTTGCATACCCTTCAACACAAATTGCCTCGCAACCTACTTGTGCAGGTGGGCTCGGTGCAGCTGCTCACTCCAACAAGCTTCGATGGATCCAAACCCGTTGTGGTGCTCGTCCACGGTGCGCTGGGCATACCCATGGATCTCTCGACAGTCGGCTTGCGTATGGAAGAAAGGGGCTTTCAACCAGTCTATGTCAGATATGACGACCAAGGGGTTGCCACTCACATCAACGCCTATGACCTCGCCCAGGCTCTGATGAAGTTGCGCAGCAAATGCACTGGCAAGTGCCCGAGCTTGACTCTCGTGGGCCATAGTATGGGCGGCGTTGTTTCTCTCGCCGCTCTGCGTACGTTGGAGGATGCCAACTGGTACGGTACCAAGCCGGACTTCACGCCCATTGCACGCGCAGGCTTCGACCGGGTCCACCTCAGGTCCATCGACACACCATGGGACGGCGCTCCCACCATGGGCACTGACGACTGGGTCGTCCAGTTGTTCGCGCGATTGGGTGTCGGAGCCATACAGCGCATTGGATCTGGGAGATGCGAGCAAACAGCAAATTGTATGAGCGGCTCTTTATCAAGAGCTTAGAGGGAGTCGACTTCAGGAACTACGACGCGAGAAAAACGATGTATCACTCGTCACCGGCGGGGCTTGCCGGTGCCCTCGGCACGTATGCCATCAACAAGATGACTGGCAATACCAAGCTCGGCCCGATGGAAGCGCTGTGCAACTACTTCGCTGACGAGATCACGCGCACCCTGCCAAAGATGCGCACGAGCGAGCTCGTCGAGATCGGCCTAAACATTCTCGACGGGACGACGCCGTCTTCGCCCCGGGCTCGCAACAAGGCGCTGAGCTTGCGCGCCGACGAGAGGTTTTCCATGCTGCAGGCCGCATTGCACGCACAGGGTGTCAGCACCAAACACTGCGCGGCATTCGCACAGGCCGTGATCGCGGCGGTAAGCAAGACCATGCCCCCGCATGCGGGCGACCACTTTGACGGCCTGAAGAACGAGCAAGTTATCACTGACATCATAGATAGCACGATAGATGAGTAGTCGTCGGTCGCCTCCGACCACAACCCAGGTTGTGTTTCGGTGAGCTGCGCCCCGGCCGCCTGACGCGTCCGGATTGTCTGGCGTGGGGTAACGGCTGGTTCCGGGTCAGTTTCCGTCGGGTTTGGCGACACCTTGGGCCGGTGGATTTGAATTGGCGCTCGTTACAATCACCGGCTCCCAACTGTTGATCTTTTTCTCAATGCGATCGCCCTCTGCCAAGCCCCCGAGGTGCTTAGAGTATATTTTGATGATGATTTCATCCCCCTTGTCGTCCATTCGAATCAATGCTGAGCTCACGCCTCCGTCTGGCGGCATAATCTCGACAACGGTGGCAGAGTAGGTCTGCACATAACGCTCAAACAGATCACGCAGAGTTCGATGGACCGCTTGCGCTGGGATAACCTCAGGGGTCCAGCTCCACGCCGATTTCGCAAGGATGTCCCCAGGTGCCGCCTGGACGCCATCCTGCCACTCGGGGGGAACCTTTTCATACCCGACCAAAACCTTTTCCCCTGAGACCTCCAAGATGATGCCTTCATAAGAGGAGAGAAGCCGACTGATTGTGGGCCCAACAACGAGAACAACGAGAACGGCGACGATGAGCCACAGGTGCTGGCGAAACGGCCCTTGG
>MGST01000061.1 GCA_001798605.1 Deltaproteobacteria bacterium RIFOXYA12_FULL_58_15
GCAAAGAGAAATTCGACATCGCTTTGTTGGATTTGAAGATGCCGGAGATGGACGGTGGTGAAGTTCTCAAGGTCCTCAAGAAAGAGCACCGATTTCTCGAGGCCATCATTCTTACGGGCCATGGCTCCTTGGACAGCGCGGTGGAGCTAACCAAGCTGGGGGCATTTGGATATTTACCCAAACCCTATGAATTCGAGAAGCTGGTGGAAAATCTCAAGGACGCCTATGAGGCGCGGTTGATGAAGAAGTTTTCCGCCGACCAAGAGAAGCTCGACAGCATCATGAAACTTGCCATGGGTGACAGCCCGCTCGGCATCCTGCGAAAGCTCAAGAGCCTCGATGACGACGAGCGGTAGAGAACGCAAGTACTTGCTATGGACTGCTATGGACTGGCTGTAGCTCTATTCCAAGTCGATCAGTCCTCTTCGGATCGCGAACCTGGTGATGTCTGAGTTGTTGCGAAGGTTGAGCTTCTCCAGTATGCGGCTGCGGTAGGTTTCCACGGTGCTCAAGCTAAGACACAGCTCTTCTGCCAGTTGACGAGTCGGAGTGCCTGCGCCAATGCGCGTTAGAACTTGCATCTCGCGATTGGACAACACGGCTTCCGGTGCCTCCCCCTGCGGTTGGCCCAAACGCTGAACCATCTTTTCTTGAATTGCCTTGCCTACATAGGTCCCCTTGTTTGCAACAACCCGCACGGCTTCCACCAGCTCGTCGGTGGAGGCACCTTTGACGACAAAACCCGAAGCGCCAGCTCGCAGCAAACGGATGGCGTATTCTTCATTGCTGTACATCGTGAGGATCAAGATCCTCGTCTTGAGGTTTAGAGGAGTCAATTGTTCGGTGACCGCAAGGCCGTCCGCATCGGGAAGATTGTAATCGAGGAGAAGAACATCAGGCTTGAGTTTCTGGCACATCTGAATGCCTTCACGACCCGAGCCGGTTTCGCCCACTACTTTGATATCATCCTCTGACTCCAGAAGCCGACAAAGGCCTGCCCGGACGAGAGTGTGATCATCGACAACCAATACGCGAATCATGCCGATTCACCTTTCGTTTGTTTGAGTGGAACACGAAAGACAAGGCTGGTTCCGTCCCCAATCGATGAAGATACTGACAACGTTCCAAGAACGAGATGAGCGCGCTCACGCATCCCTTGGATCCCGCAGCTGTCTTGAGGACTCAATGCATCCGGATCAAAACCCACGCCGTGATCCTCAATCGACAATTGCAGCTCGTCATTGGTTCGAAAAATGGAAACGGAAACATTCATGGTCTTTGCATGGCGGCTAACATTGTTGAGCGCTTCTTGCATGATCCGATAGGTTGCCAATGCGACCTCTGGTGTAACGATGTCGTCGGCCCTTTCGAAGTCCATATCGAAGTCCACGGTAATACCTGTGCGCTCTACGAAGTCTCGAGTGAGCATATGAAGGGCCGGCTCCAGTCCAAGGTCATCGAGAAGCGGAGGCCTGAGCCCTCTGCAGATGCGTCGCAGCTCCTCAGCAGACGTTTCAACCAGTTTCACAGCGTTATCGACCAGGTGGCTCTTTGACTCAGAAGCGGAGGCCAACGTCTTTCCAAGCAGTCCCATTTCAAAACGTAGGGCCGTGAGGATCTGTCCAAGCTCATCATGAAGCTCTCTGGAAAGTCGGGATCTCTCCTCTTCTTGGGCCATAAGTATTTTCCGAGATAGTTGCGCGTGTCGTGCCTGTGAGACCTGCAGAGCAGACTCAGCACGTCGTCTTTCTTCGACTTCCAGGACGGCTCTATCCTTGGCTATGCGAAGCATCTCCATGCGACGCAGCAACAACCACACCAGCCACGCAAGCGCGACAGTCACTGGAAATCCAAGAGCGGGAACTGCCAGGTTGGCCACCCACCCAGAACTGTTCAAGATCCTCTTTTGAGGCACTACCGTCAAAATCCACTGACGATTGTGAAGACGGAAACTCACCCGTTGGCCGGTGGATTCTTGGGACTCCATCCATTGGTCACCGTCCGGCGTGAAGCGATAAACCAAGCCGGTCTTGTCTTCGACCACGAAATCAAATTCGGAACGAATCTTTTCGTGAAAACAATCATCGATCAGTGTCTTCGCTTGGAATTGGATCATAAGGAAACCCAAATCGTCATGTCCTCTCCGTAGTGGCAATGTCGCAAAGAAGCTCACATGCCCTGCAGTATCGCGGACGGGACCTGACAATAACACTGAAGCTGCAGCACGCGTTTCCTCGAAAAGACGTTCGCGTTGGAAATTTTTGATGATTTCAGAGTGATCAACGCTCGCTGGCACGGTCCAATGTCCATTGTCAGGTGACAACAGGCTTATGGCGTAGTAGCCGGGCAATTCGGCGATCATGACCGTCCCGAATTTTTCGAAGCGCTTCTGCGAGAAATCCTGTGTTTCGTGGGTTGCCCACCGTTTTGCGAAAACGGATGCCATTTTCAAATGAGATTCAACGAAAACTTGCAGACGCAGAGAAGCCTGAAACGCCACGTCCTCCGCGTGTCGAGCGAGAAGTTGCTGTTGGCGTCCAACCTGGCTTCGCCACACCAAGACCGTGACGACCGAGAGAAACACGAAAGCCGCCATCGCCATCCCAAAAGCCCGGTGCTTCTCGCGAGTATTCATGTCTCTTGCGGTCAATGACACCCCAATCTGCAGGTCTCAGCCGAGCCATGTTCGTACACGTTGTGGGGCTTGTCGAGCACGGATAAATTTGCTCAAGACCTATGGACCGCGGTGTCCTGTTTTATCCATGAAATCAAGGACTAACACGCCACAGGAGCGTGTAGCAATCATTGCTACGGGCATTTCGCCAAAACCACGACGCAGAGGCAACTACCAACGAATCAGCGCAGAGCCCCAGGTGAATCCGGAACCGAAGGCCACCAGACACACCAAGTCGCCACGACTGATGCGACCTTCCTTGACGGCTTCATCGAGGGCCAAAGGAATCGAGGCGGCGGTGGTGTTGCCATACTTCGCGATATTGCTGAACACCTGATCGTCACGCAGTTCCAGGCGGCGCTGCACCATCTCGGTGATACGTTGGTTTGCCTGATGTGGAATCAACAGCTTGATATCGGAGGTACTCAAGCCGTTGGCATCGAGAGCCTCATGCACCGCTTCTGGCATTCGCGACACCGCGTGCTTGAACACCGTGCGACCGTTCATCTGTGGCCAATGGGCGCCGGCGGCGACCTTCTCCGGGGTGGCGCGGGGCATCTCGGCGCTCGATGGATACGACAAGTGCAACTCTTGCCAATAGCGGCCATCTGCGTGCAAGTGCACGGAAAGAACGCCGCGCTCGGCATCATCGTCGCCGGGTCCGAGCAGCGCGGCGGCACCGCCATCACCAAAAATCACCGTGACATCACGACCACGATCGGCGAACTCGATTCCCGTTGAGTGGGTCTCTGCGCCAATCACCAAGACGCGTTTGTAGGTGCCAGCTTTGATGAAAGCATCAGCCACCGACAGCATGTAGAGAAAACCGGAGCATTGATTGCGAACGTCGAGGGCCGGCACTCCGGCGGGCACATCCAGCTTCGCTTGGATGAGCACCCCATCACCGGGGAAAGCCTTGTCAGGACTCAAAGTGCCATAGATGATGAGATCGACCTCGTCCTTGCTGACGCCAGCATCCGCCAACGCCGCGCGAGCCGCGCGAGCACCCAACTCTGACGAGCCCATGGGTTCTTTCTCAAAATCGACATAACGGCGCTCTTTGATGCCCGTGCGCTGCACAATCCACTCATCAGAGGTATCGAACATCTTCGCCAGATCGGCGTTGGTCACCACCTTGTCAGGCAAATAGTGCCCGGTGCCGAGAAAGACGGTGCGTGCCATGGTCGTCTCCTTTGTCAATGCAAGCGGCACGCAGCTATGCCAACCCCGGGGGCATGGGGTCAAGACTGTGTGCGTCAGAAATGCAGGATATTCGACAAGGCAGGAAATACGACGGCCTCGCGAAACTGTCAGCCAAGTGCCACATCGAGAGTCATCATGACGGCAAAGCCAACGATGGCAGCCATCGTTGCGAGGTCGGTATTCTTCGCGAGTTGAGACTCGGGTATCAACTCCTCGACAACTACAAAAATCATTGCGCCTGCGGCGAACGACAACGCGTAGGGTAGAATAGGGCGAACAAAGATCACCGCAGCAGCTCCAGCCAATGCTGCCACCGGCTCGACGATTCCCGACATTTGGCCATACCAGAAGCTCTTGAGTCGCGACAAACCCTCGCGCCGAAGAGGAACTGACACGGCTGTCCCTTCCGGGAAGTTCTGAAGCCCAATTCCAAGGGCCAAAGCAACTGCGCCGCCCAAAGTTGCCGACGGGACATTCGCCCCGACGGCACCGAACGCAACTCCTATGGCAAGTCCTTCCGGAATATTGTGCAAGGTGATCGCCGAGACCAGAAGAATGCTTCGCCGCCAGTTGGTTAGGGGACCCTCGGCTTGTTCGATTGGCAAGCCCAAATGCAAGTGTGGTAGCAACTTGTCGACAACCCACAGAAACCCAGCGCCGCCGACAAAACCAACGACAGCGGGAACCCAGGACGGCACTCCGCCAGATTCCTCGGCCATCTCAATTGCCGGTGCCAGAAGTGACCAGTAGCTCGCCGCCATCATCACACCGGCGGCAAAACCGAGCATGGCGTCTAAAACCCGTCGACTGATCTTTTTGAAGAAGAACACCACGCTCGCACCCAGCGCCGTCACTCCCCAGGTGAAAAGGGTGGCCAGCAAAGCCTGCCAGACCGGGTGCAATTCGACAAACCAACTCACGTTGTCTTCTCCTGCCGTTGGTACACCCATACCATGCCAACGAGCGAAGCCAGGCCAATAGCCCCCAAGATCCACCAAATGACCCAAGGGCTGTGTGCTTGCCAAAGCAGTTGGGTCGCATCGTAGGTGGTCGCCCCTTCTCCGAGCTTCCCTACCAAGGTCGGCATGATCTCCTTGGGCTCGAGTGCAGCGACTGCCTCTACGGTCATACCGAAATGCTCAACGAGATACTCTTGGGCAAAGCGGCTGCGGGAAGAGAAGGTGTCATAGAGAGGGCCAGAGAGAAAATTCCCGCCGGCCCAACCGACGGCAAAGGGGATGTTGGAGTAGCCCATGTACAACGCCTTCTTGTCTGCGGGCGCGCTCATGCCGATGTACTCCGAAAACTTGGGACTGCAAAGCGACTCCCCCAGTGCAAATAGGAAGATCATGGCGGCGCACACCATACCGACGTTCGTTGCGCCGGAGCCGACGAAACCGACGACGGAGATGGCGATTCCGGTGCTCAATGCCGCCATCATGCGGAATTTGCCAAAGAACCAAGCGAGAGGGAGCACCACCATGAGGATGGTGAAGGAATCGATGTTGATGAGGATTTCGGGTTTCGCTGCGCCGTCTGCCTCGAGCAAACCAGACGCCCCCATGCCCACCGTACCAGCGGCGGAGGTCAAGAACCCTCCGACATCGCGGGTGTCGACCCATTCGTCGATGAAGTTGGGCAAGAGGTCCCAAAGCTGCATGAACATGAACCAAAAACCGGAGATGATGAACAAAAAGCGCAACATCTCTCGGTCTTTGAGTAGAGTGGCGATGGAGTCGGCGAATACCTGTAAGGGACTCTTCTCTCGTGCCGCTACGTCGAGCTCGGGTTCCCTAAACAGCAGCATCGCTGGCAGGAAGTTGAATGCGGTGACAACGGCGGCACCATAGAAGACATGGCTCCAAGTCGGTGCCGCTTCATTGCCACGCAAGACCGCTGCCGCCATCGGCGCGAGGAAGCCACCGATGTTGACGACCCAATAGAAGAGGCCAAAGCCCAAACCCGAGTTGCCCTCATTGAGCGACTTGGCCACGGCCCCCTGCACCGGTGGCTTGAAGATGGCTGTCCCCGTTCCAACGAGCATCGCCGCCAGCAGCATGCTCCAGAATCCCGTCGCCGAGGCCATGGAGACGTAGCCGATGATGTTGATACAAAAGGCGATGGCCATGCTCTTTTTGTATCCGTAGGCGTCGGTGTAGCCTCCCGAAACCATGGGTAGGAGACATTGCAGGAGGGCCCAGATGCCAAAGATGACGCCCTTTTCGGTCATGCTCAGGTGCAACACCGAGTCGTCACCACACATGTAAAGCGGCACCACGGCGCGCACGCCGAAGAAGGCCAACCGCTCTCCCGCTTCGATGATGTTGGCCACCCAGAAGTTGCTACCCATGGTCGCCAACTGTGTAGCGATGGGCACCCGCGTCTTCGTCTTCTCTGCCATTGGCTTCGCTCCTGTTTCTGATCCCAGTCCTTCTCTGCCCTTACGCCCCATTGGATGCAGAGCCGAGGCACCACATCTGCATTGAACAGAGTTGGGTGCCGTATATGCTGAGCCCGAGTTTGGGTCCACTCGTGTCTATGGGTTAAAATGGGTTAAACAACGGGCGGCCAGGTTACCTCAAAGCGGGTGAGCATGGAGACGACTCGCGTCAGTGGTAAACCGATGATGCCCGTGTAGTCGTCGCCGTGCATCGACTCAAATAGCGCGATACCCGGGCCTTCGATCCTATATGAGCCGGCGCAATCAACGGGGTTGTCACGCAGCACATAGGCGCGAATCTGCGCGGACGAGAGCTCGCGCATGCGCAGCACCTGCACGTCGAGTTCATACTCCAATTTTCCACTCGCGGTGTCGAGCACCACCAAGCCTGTGAGCAGTCGGTGCTCGCGACCGGCGAGCTTCTCCAGCTGACGCACGGCCCGCTCCACCGTGTTCGGCTTGGTGAGTATTTCACCATCGACCTCTCCCACCTGGTCGGAGCCGATCACCAGGGCATTGGCATAGGTGTCCCTTAGGCTCTGGACTTTGCGCCGGGCGAGCTCCACCACGAGCTCTGTGGGAGGAAGGTTGAGATCGTGCTCTTCTTTGTAGGGTGGTGCCGCCACCTCAAAGGGGATGCCCAGCTGCTCGAGAAGGCCACGGCGGTACCGGGATGTCGAGGCGAGGATGATTTGTCGCATGGGCACCCCCATATCACCGCTCGGATAGACGGCGAACTGCTTCAGTGATCTACTGTTTCTTGCCCCAAATCTCGTGCTATCAGCCCCTATGACCGATGACGTTCAACAAAGTCCTGCGGACCTGCCGCAACCCCCGTTGTGGGTTGCATTGGTTCCCATCGCTTGCCTCACGGGTATGCTCGCTCTCGCCACCTTGAAGCTCGAGCAGCCACCGCACATTCCTTTGATCCTCGCCACTGCCATCGCCGGTTTGTTGGGACGGCGATACGGCGTTACCTGGGAACGATTACTCGACGGCATGACCCACGCCATTCACGCCGCCCTGCCGGCATGTATGATCTTAATGGTAATCGGCTCCCTCATCGGTACCTGGATTCTCGGTGGCATTGTGCCGACGCTGATTATCTTTGGCCTCAAGATCGTTTCGCCGAACCTGTTTCTCGCCACCTCGTGTTTGGTCTGCGTCATCGTCTCCACGGCGACCGGTAGCTCTTGGTCGACGGCGGGCACCGTGGGCGTCGCGCTCATTGGCATCGGCGCGACCTTGCACATCTCACCGGGACTCACCGCTGGTGCCATCATCTCTGGGGCCTATGTGGGCGACAAGATGTCGCCCTTGTCAGACACCACCAACCTCGCGCCGGCGGTAGCCGGGACGGATCTGTTCACCCATGTACGCCACATGGTCTCCACCACCTTGCCGAGCTTGGTGATCGCTCTCGTGGCGTACGGGATCATTGGCTTCACTTACAAAACGGACAACGTCAGCGCTATCGGTACTGAACAGATTGTCGCAACGATCGAGCGTACCTTCGTCATCCACTGGGGTCTTTTGCTGCCGCCCTTGTGTGTCATCGCCCTAGTTGTCCTGCGTGTCCCGGCGCTGCCGTCACTCTTGGTTGGTGCGATCCTTGGCGGTATTTGTGCCAGCCTGGTACAGAGCGCGTCACTGACCGCTGTTGTCGGCGCAGCCCAGGGTGGCTACGCCGCGAAAACAGGTCTCGCGGCTTTGGATGATCTCCTCAATCGCGGTGGTTTGGAAAGAATGATGCCAACGGTGGCACTCATTGTGTGCGCTCTGAGCTTCGGGGGTATTCTCGAAACCACGGGCATGCTTAATCGCATCGCCACCGCCATCCTCTCAGGAGTGCACAGCACCGGTGGCTTGGTCGTTCGCACCCTGCTCACTTGCATCGGCGTCAACATACTCGCTGGTGATCAATACATGGCCATCGTGATTCCCGGGCGCATGTACAAACCCGCCTTTGCCAAACGGGGCCTGCATCCCAAGAACCTATCGCGCTGCCTCGAGGACGCGGGCACCATGACCTCGCCCTTGGTGCCGTGGAACACCTGTGGTGCCTTCATGGCGACGACGTTGGGCGTCTCACCGCTGTTGTATATCCCTTTTGCCTTTGTGAACCTGCTCAACCCAATGACTTCGGCGCTATACGGCTTTACGGGGTGGACGATGCATCCCGCAGAAGCCCCCGGCAAACCCGATTCGGTTTCTATTTCTCAGTGAAGAGGAAGGAGTCGCGGCCTCCTTCTGTTTAGAGCTGGGTTCTCAGGTCTTGTGCGGTGTTGATGTTGCGAAGTTTGGGCTCGAGATCTGGTGGAAGCTCTACTTCAATGACGTCCGTTTGTGCGAGCAACGTGTAGACTGCCCGCAAACCTCGCACCAACGCGGCATCGACATGGGTGACGTAGGAGCGCGGATATAGCGCACAGGTTGGCTCGAGTCCCCGGGTGGTCCGCGGCACGACGGCGCGGTTGGGCTCGCGCTGCTTGGCCAAATAATCGACGATACTGGCGTCGAGCTTAGGCATGTCGCAGGCAACGAGGAAACACCAAGCGACTGGAGCAGAGCGCAGAGCTGCCTGCAGGCCTGCCAGCGGTCCTGCCCCCGATTGTTGATCAGCGACGAAACGATAGGGGCTGTCACGATACAGAGCTGATTGCTCCCGTCGGCCCACCACAACGATCTCTGCGACCGCCGGCGCGAGAACACGTGTCAATCGTTCGAAGAGGGTCTCGTTAGAACCAGATAGCTTCAACTGTGCTTTGTCCACAGTGCCGAGACGAGAGCCCCTGCCACCGACGAGAATGGCCGCAAATACGTCGTTGAGCGCGAGCATGAGGTGGCGGCTCGGGGGAAAATCGGAAACTCTATGTCACATCCGGCTACCGGTCGAAGAGGACGCGGGAAAAGACCTGTTTCGAATGGGTCACGGCGTCGTAGCCTTTGCACGTCGCCACAAAGGCGAGGGTCAGCATACCCCGCTCGTGGGAATCGATGGCGACGGCGTCGACGCTCCATTTCGTGCCCATGTTGGCAGTACCGGGGCACGTGGTGGTTGAGCTGCTCTCTCTGGAGGCGAGGATGATCACTTGATCGTTGCTCACGTCCATCTCGCAGTTGGTCACATCGATCGCCCTAATCTCAAAGTTGTAACCATCTTGCTCCACCCAGGCCACCACCGAACCGGACATCACGACATCTCTGGGCATGGTCAAAACACCATCCCCGAGACTCAGGCTTGCCAAGCCATGATGGTCGGACTGCAGGTCGCCTCCGAGTTGGCCACCTTCTGAGTAGCGCACGTCGAGGCTGCTTGTCTTGTTGCAGGGTGTCGACCCATCGTTGTTGCGGGTCCACAGAACCCGATCCTTGCCGGCCACAATCTCACAGCCTTCCCGATAGCTGTCGCGCTCGATGCTCGTCGTGATAACTGGAGACTGTGAATAGTCTCTCATAACAAGCTCGGCGTTGCTTACATCTCCCGAGTAACTTAACTGGGTATAGAACAGTCGACTGCCCGTGGCACCGAGCCAACCGTGCCCAGTCCAGGAAACGGAGGGCAGATTGACCGGGTTCAAGTAGTTGAAATCGGGTGCGTGGATGACATAGATCTCATCCTTGGGCGTAGCGACGGGGCCTCTCGCCCCAGAGACAGCGAAGAAATTTGCGCCGGCGGTCATATCTTTGAACGAGTCGACGTCCCAACCCTGGAGCTCGAGAGCTGAGCCTCGGGCGGTCGGGTTCACCCCACAGCCATAGCTGTTTGTTGCGACATCGTGGACCTCAAACCAAGTGGTCGATGCAGCGCCTCCCCGACAGTCGGTGCCTCCGGTTTGCACAAAACAGGTCGTCCCGATCGTTAGAATGTTGTCGCCAGCGGGCATAACGGCCATGCCGTGACGCCTGCCGGATGGGAAGTTAAGGGGACTGCACATGGTGCCGTCACCCGTGACAGGGAGGACCAGATAGCTGTCCCAGTTGCTGTTGTTCACCTCGAGAATTGCTTTTCGACCAACGAGCTGCAGATCGCGGACATAGTCGTTGACTCCCAGCCCTGTGATCAAGTCTTCTGGGGCATAGGTACCCTCGATCCGGCAGTTGGGGACACCGCAACCATTGGCGTCGGCCCAGGCTGGCAGGTAACCATTCAAGGCACAACGCCACTCACCCGGGCGCAGGCAAGCACGATAGTTAGGCCAGACGTCCGTTGCCGCGTCCTTGGCATAGGCGCACACCATGCCTTCGTCAAGACATTCGCCAGAACCGCCACAGGTGGGACGGCATACACCGCTGTTGGGGTGACGGGGATCTTCAACGCACTCCAGACCAACGTTGCAGCCTGTCATGTCAGCACATTCGTCGACGCACTCGTTGCCAGAACCCGGGACCGGGTCTGTGCTGTTGACTGCGAATGGCTCATCAAAGCATTGATTGCCGCCGCCACAGCTCTCTTCCACCTTGGGTGCCGGGACGCACGTGCCGCCACCACACTCCCGAGTCAGACATTCGAAGTTCCAACTGCAGGCTGATCCTGCAACTTTCTGCGGTCGACACTTCAGATTGTCGCAATAGAGGCCATCAGCACAGTCGTCATCGAATTCACAGACACCGTCTTGAGGGCTGACCGCTTCACAGGAGCAATCGCTACACGGTGAGCTGCCGCACTCACACTCACATCGATGCCCTGGCGCACACACGTAGGTGCTCGAGCACGATCCCCCGCCTGTCACACTGCCTTCGATCATCGTGTCACAGCCCGGAAACATCGGTCCGCGCCACAGGGGGTCGGTGTCACCACACGCGAGATCTTGCAGGGCCGCTTCCACGGCACCGACGCATTGCGCAGCGGCGGCACCGTCGTAGGTGGTCAGTGGATTGGCCTGGGGATCACCACCGAATTCGTTCTGGAGGGATTCGGCGAGCAAATCGACGCATTCGTCCAACGAAGTGACCTCGGTGTCACCCATCAGATACACGGTATCCACGCAGCAATCGAACAGGGTGGCACAGTAGGCATCGCTCAGTCTTTCGACCATCTGTCCAAAGACAATGTCGTCCGGCTGTGGTTTCACACAGGTGTCGCTGACTATCGGCAGGGGGGCGCATTTCCCGGTACCAAAATCGCAATAGGTGGTGCACTGTTGACCGTCGGTGCACGGCTGCCCGGGAGGCAGCTGCGCCTTACAAGTGCCCGAGTCGCAATAGAGACCATCGGCACACCAGTCCACGGAGCAGTTGGCATCCGCACCGACGGTGCGACGGCAGGTGGTGCACGTCTGTTGGTCGCCTTCCCATTGACAGTCGCAGGTTAGGTTGTCGGCGCATTCATCGTAGCCATCACATTCTTGTCCGGCCTGTTGTTTTCCCTTAGTCATCTGATCACAGGATTCATGCTGGGGGCCATCGGTCATCAGAGGCTCAATAGAGTTGCAGGTTGCTGCATCGATATCGGCGATGATGGCTTCAAAACATTGCATCGCGATCTTCGCATCGTAGACGACCCGGGGATTGACGTCTGGATGGACCGAATTGCCAGTCATCATGTTCTTCATCTCGGCTTCACAGCTCGCCTGATTGGTAATCGGCCCGTCAGGCCCGGGGATGCCGTCAGCGCAACACCCGAGGGCCAACACACAATACTTCCGGGCTATGGCCGCAATGCCCTCGTCGAAGGTAACGATCTTGGCCCCATCGTCTTTGACACATTGGTCGAGAACGCACACATATCCCTCGGCACAATCTTCCGTTTTGTCACACAGGAAGATGCCGTCATCAGGCTTGGGAACATCCACCGAGCAACCGCTCAAGCCAGCGGCGATTGAAGTAACAATGACGAGACGCGCCAGAAACATTCTTTCCTCCCGAAATCCAGAGCGATATGCCAATGCGGGATACTAGCAGCAGATGGTCGTGCATGCCACCGCGACATTGGGGACTTGTGGACTTAGGGACTTGTGGACAAAGTGAGGCCCTCAGCAACTATGTCCCCGCACCGTTTTTGTGTAACAAGCCAGACATGTTGTTCTATGTTTGCCGCGTTGTCGTCCTGATGTTGCGCCAGTTCTTCGCACGGCGCATCCAACCCCACGACACCCTCGATGTGGCGTTCCGAGCGTGGCCTTGGGCTTGTGATCTCAACTTCCACGTCAACAACGCCCAGCACCTACTTTACATGGAGCTCGGACGTTGGGCGTACACGCTGCGTTTGGGCCTTTTGGGCCGTGTGTTCAGGGATCGGGTGCAATTGCTCGTGGGGGGCACCAGCATTCTATATCGTCGCCCTCTCCCGATGTTTCGACGATTCACGGTGCGCACTCGGGTTCTCGCCGCCGACCCGACGTGGTTTTACTTTTTGCAGGAAATCTTGGACCATCGCGATCGTATTGCCGTCCGTGCGATCATTCGCGGGACTGCACGCAAGGACTCAAAAGTGGTCCCGGCCGGACAGGTCTTTGGTGATATCCAGTTTGACGCGCCCGAGAGCTCCAATGAACTGCGCGCCTTCATGGCGTTGGCAGAACAGCACCTCGAGCAGTTATGACCGATCCGCGGCTCACCCCACGGTTCAGCAACGCTTACGTGGAATCTGTCCGCCAAAATGGGGGCACGTCTTCCCGCATAGCGGTGGCAGTTCCACCAGAACATTGCGTTGTTGGTGTGGCTTTGGCTAAAACCAAGAATATGCTTGGCTGAGAGGACCGCCATGGACGTTCAATGCGAGCGCTGTAACAGTGAATACGACTTCGACGAGGATCGCATACCGGCCGAAGGATTGCCGGTGAAATGCAGCTCTTGTAGCCATATCTTCAAGGTGTATGCTCCCAACCTGCCGAGCTCAGAGTCTGCCGGCGAGTGGATGATTCGCCAGGTCAACGGCAACGTCTTCACCTTCCGCGAGCTGACCACCCTGCAGCGCTGGATTGTCGAGCGCAAAGTAAGTCGTGACGATCAGATATCCAAAACCGGACGACACTGGAAACGCCTCGGGGACATCGCCGAGCTGGCAACATTTTTCCAAGTGGTCGAGGCACAGCCCGTATTGCCTCCTGGTGGTTTCCAACCCCATGGCCATGGCACAGGTCCTCAACAGCAGATGTCGATGCCGGGGCAGATGCCCACCCATCCGCAGATGCCCTATCCACCACAAACGCAGGCTGCGTGGGAGGGGCATCAACAACCGATGCCGTCTTTGAATCGGGACAGCGGCAACTGGCAAGCCATGTCTTCCGGGGAGATCCCTGACGACAGCGATGAGGACATCGTCATTGGCGGCGGCGGCAAAGGCAAATGGATCGCCCTGCTGCTTCTTCTCGCCATTGTCGGCGGTACGGCTGCGCTGTACACCCAACGCCCCGAGCTGCTCCAACCCTATCTGGACAAGATCATCGGCGGCGTCAACGAAGAGGCCGTCAAACACGTCAGCAACGGCTACGTGTCCCTTGGACGTGATAGCTACGCCGCAATCGACCAAGCGATAGCCGAATTTGAGAAGGCACTCGCCATAGACGCGAATTACCCCGCGGCCAAGGCGGGTATCGCAGAGGCGGAGCTGACCCGTGCGGAGTATGTCCGTGAGGAGGCAGATGCCCACACAAAAAAGCTCCCAAGTCTCGGAGAAGAAGAACAGAAACAGGCGCAGCTCGACATTGACAACAAGCGCCGCGAAGCTTCCGAGCGTAGCCAACGTGCCTTCATGGCCGGCAAAGACGCACTCACACGAGACGGCCAATCTCTCGAAGCAAATCGAGCGATGGCCGATTACTACCGCTACAAGCAGGCCTTGGAGCAGATGCAACCTTTGCTGGAAAAGGCTCGTCAACTCGCTCCCAATGACGCCCGTACAAGCCTCGTGCAGGGTGTGAGCGTCATGCATGACCCCAACATGTCGGAGCGAGCTATCCGTTATCTCGACGAGGCTCTCGAACGTGACCCAAAACTGCAACACGCGCGTTACGCTCTGGCATGGGTGTACGCTGCCCAAGACGCGAAGGAGAAAGCACTCACTCATCTCGACATCCTGCTCGCACAGGTACCGGATCACGATCGCGGCGTAGCGTTGGCCGCCCAGTTGAAACCACCAGTCGTGACGACGGAGCCGCAACCCGAGCCCGTTGCGGAAGCGGAGAAGAAAGTTGGATACAGGCAGCTCATGTCCCAAGCCGATCGTTTGCGTGAAAGCGATCGCGCAGGCAAGGCTCTGCAATTGTATGAGAAGGCTGGCGAGGCGGCGCCCGACGACCCCGATGTCTACACCGGCATGGGATGGTGTTACCTCGACCTAGAGCAGCCCGCTGCCGCCATATCGACGTTCAAACAAGCCCTGCGGTTAGCACCACGGTTGTCTGACGCGCACATGGGGCTGGGAGAGGCGTACCGCATAAAGGGCGACAAATCGAGCGCATTGCAGCACTTCAAAACGTATCTCGACATCATGCCTTCTGGTCCCGATGCCCCTGTGGCCCGTCGCATGATCGAACAACTCGAGAAATAGATCGCTTTGGTGGAAACCACCCGAAGTGATGATGGCGTGGCATTGGGTTTTCGTGTAGTGGGATCTTTGATAGACGAAAAGATGCCTTTTCAACAGCAGTGAGGAACGACGATGAGTCCAGTCAAACCCTCTTCCCCCGAGGAAGAATTTTTCGCCCGAGAAGAGGCCGAGAAGAAGCGCAAAGCGGCGCTCGCAAAAGCCAGAGAGATTGCCGTCAAGGAGCGGAAACAACTTAAAGAGTTGCATTACATGCACTGCCCCAAATGTGGCATGGATCTCACCGAGATCGCTTACCGCGGAGTGCTGGTTGACAAATGTTTCTCATGCAACGGCCTTTGGCTCGACGATGGCGAGATGGAGAAGCTCGCCGGTGAGGATGGCTATTGGGGCAAGGTCTTGGGTTTCTTTGGCCGGAAGGATTTCAAAGACACGGCTGGGTGACCGCCATTCACCCTCCAGTCGGTGACACCTGGTTTTCTGCTCCAACCTTTGCGGTCTGAGGACCGGCGGACAAGGACATCTCCGCGGCGTACCAAGCGCAACTGTCCGCGAAACTGGTAAAAGAGTCGAAGCAATCGGCGGCGTTGCATGACGGGCTGTCATCATAACACGCAGCGTAGCGCCTAAACGCGACGTCACATTGTGGCGTCGAGTTGGACAACTGCGCCTCGCAGCGGGTCAGGCAACCTGAAGCGGCATCGTTGCCGATCATGCTGCACTCGACCTCAGACCGACAGAAGCCTACACAGGCCTCCTCGGCGGTCGGTGTGCAAGCTGAGGCCAACCCAATCAAACCCGTGAACAGAATGTGTCTGTCGAAACCCATCCATTTCCTCCGATCTCAAAATAACGGCAGCGGCCATCAACGCAGAGGCTGGTGTACAACCGATATCGCCAACTGACAAAAAATCGGCAAAACCCCACGCCGTTCATCGATCGGATTGAAGCACCATGGCGGCCTTTTCTATGCCACATGCACAGGAAGATGGGGGTGGATGGGCACGATGCTATCCTGGAACAGGCGGTGCTGTCCGCAGAGGATTCGCTCAATTGTTGGCTGCTCAAACACAGGGAGGAATGACCGAACAACAGCTTTGTTCCGCCGCAACCGCTTCATGGGTCCATGGGGCCCAACTAGATCACATCAAAACCGGCGGTGAGCATCACTCCATTTTGGATCTGCCACTCGTCGATAATGAGTGGGATTCGCTTGGCTGACAGGACGTATTCCAACGATGCCCACTTGTTGAGGCGCACGGTGAGCTTGGCGGTGATGTCACTGTTGAGAGTCTCAATGCCAGTCATCTCCCCATCAGATGTCGTGTAGAAAGGATAGAAGAAAGATGCACCAGCGGTCCAACTGACATTTTCGGCCACGTCACCCATGAGGTCGAGATCGAGCACTGTACCGGCCTCGGTTGAGTCATCGAGCTGGGTGTATTCCAGTGGGGCAGTGTCGGCATTGTCGGTGGCGGCATAACCGTCGCCGACGAACACGTGCTGAAAACCCACACCGAGCTTCGCCTTGAAGGTGATGAGCTTCTCGGCGAGCGGCTTGGCGAACACACCACCACTCTCACGTAGGAACATCGGTTCGAAGGGGCCGGTCAAGGCAAAGCGGGTCTGAGCTGGAACATCCCGAGTCACCGTGGTTCCGTCCCGTTTGCTGCGAACGATGGTGACCGGCTCCGTGCGAATGTCGTAGCCATGAAACACTTGGGTATCAAGGCTCGCCTGCCCAAAGGGCCCGAGCCATTTGATAGAGTCGAGGCTGTAGAGATAGGTCGTTTTGATTAGCAGCTGGTCCGCCGATTTTAGGAAGCTGTCGACCTGCGGCGTGCGACTCTGGGTCTCCTTGAAGGTCAGAGAATTCTCCCAAGTGTGGTTGCTGAGGATCAGATCGGCGTTGCCGGTCACCATCAAACCGAGCTGTACCGAAGATCCATCGACGGTACCAACCACACTACTCGAATGGTTGAAGGACCCAGTGGCACCCACCGACAGCTTGTGCTTCCAGCCATCCTTCACCTCATCCTTCTTGTCGCCTAGCACCTTGTCTTCAGTGATTCCCTCGGGAATGGCGTCCGTTTCCGTTACCTGCGCCCAAGCGGGCAGAGCGAGCAGCATGACGAGGGCGAGTGGCAACGATGGGCTCAAGCTCACTTTCATTTGGGATAGCCTCCGTGCGCCGGGATAAACCGGTGAGGTGTTGTGAATGAAAGAGTCATACGGTGAAGGGTTAGCGACCCATGCCGACCCCGAGTCATGCGGAG
>MGST01000062.1:0-15466 GCA_001798605.1 Deltaproteobacteria bacterium RIFOXYA12_FULL_58_15
CTCTTATGACCCTGTGTCCGCGGCCTTCACCTTTGCCCAACGGGCAATCCTGCGCCCGAGACCTTCCGGCCTGTGGTGAGTCATCCGATTTTCTGTTCCCTCGCATTCGCTCGGCTCGCCAAGGCTCACACAAAATCGAAAGCCTCATCTCGGGAGCACGACCGCCTCGGCTTTTTCACGAACACAGGGACAACGAGTCCCGCAAACAAGGAGAGAGACGATGGCAGGCAACACAGTTCAGAACAGCAACAGCAAAGCAGTTTACGTTATCCGCGAGGGCAAGGACGGCGGCAAGGGCTTCTGGACCAAGGTCGGAATCGCTTTCGTCAACAAAGACGGCAGCCTCAATCTCCACCTCGACGCTCTGCCGCTCGACGGCAAGCTCCAAGTTCGCGACTTCAGCGAGCGCGAAGAGTCCAGCAACCGCTAACTCCCAGCCGAGGGGCTCCGCAAGGGGCCCCTCTTGGAGGCTTCCATGCAACGCAACCACCTTTCACCGGAAGAACACGAGGCAGCTTACGGCGATCGAGCCGATCACAGGGTGAAGATTTGGCGCGAGACCTTCGGTCCCGGCAAGCGCCCATCAGGTGCACGATTTCGCGACGAGGTTCTCGTTTGTGTCCGTTGCGGCAACGTCGCTTCTACCCACATGGCACCAGGGCCGAGATGCTTCGGAACCACCGGTCGCAAAGTCAGGCGCATGGATGCCATGAGCCCTGAGGCATTCAAGCGATGGGGTCACAAGCTCTCTGACGCGCAGCTCAAAGCTCTGGTTCTCGAGCCCTGCGAGGGGTTCCGGATGCACCCGGTTGCCGAGGTGGGTTATTGCTGGTTGGATGGGTCCCTCTGTTGACGTCCTCCCCGAGTCATCTTTGCCTCAGTGTGACCGTGACGCGAAGGCCGGATAATGGAAAGAATGGGATGAAAGCGTCGCTTTCTTTTCCAATTGCGACAGGGACCCCCACCTCACCAGATCCCAAAGCTGCTGCTCGCAGTGATCCCCCAAACGAACGGTTCGTATTCATAGTTGAGCTGAATTATGGATCCGGGGCTCAAACGGTCGGAGAAGTGTTGGGTGGTATTGATTTTGCCAACTGTTGCGGCGATTCCAAACCAGAGATACCGCAACCCGAGCTCACCAAACAAAAACCAGCCATTTGCTGGCCCGAAATGTAGGTCCACACCGACGGCGCTGTATGCCTCCATTCTGTTTCGTCCGACGCCAGAATGTTCATCCTCCTCTGCAATTAGGGGGAGCACAAAACCCTGTGCCGCACCGAGTAAGAATTTCTCCCTGGTTTCCAGGTCGCTGTCTGCCTCCCCTTTGCAGCGATAAATGGCGAATCCTGTTCTTATTCGGGTTTCGAGCCAGGCGATGTACTGCCATCGATATTCGGCGACAATTGATGGGGCCAATTCTTCGTAGGTCTTGTCGGTTGGGTTCCCTGGATAAGACTCACCATGATCTTCCCAGAACTGCTTGAGGTGAGTGACATATGCCCCGGCCGTGACTGTGACAAAATGGTTTGCTGGCACCCACGGCTTGTCGGATTGTGGCTCTTTGTTGGGGAGGCGATCTTCGGCCTGGTCTGACATCTCTGTTTGAGGTGCGGAAGTGGCATGGCCCGCAAACACACTCCGCGCAATGTCGGGCAGCGCCTTCAAGAGATCTGACGGACCGCCCGACACAAACTCCGTACTGCGGGCCAGCACTTCAGGCGTGCCTGCCACACGGATAAGCTTGATGGTGATGGTCCACTGGGAATCGAGGTAGGCGAGCTTCGCCGATAGGATTTGTTGGACGTCCAAAGCGCCGGCAATCTCGGCCATGCAGGAGAGCTTGTCACAGCCCAAAAGGTCCCTGTGCTTTTCGAGTCCAATGATGGCCGAGAGGTCATCGGCCCCAATAACCTTGGCGCTGGATGCGTCGTGGGCGGCTCCCAACAGAGTCTCCTCGAATACGCTTTGTGGAATCTTGTCCGTTGTAGAGGCATCAAATTGAGTTGGTAGCACAGCGATCTTGACGGCCTCGGCTTGCACCGCAGCCGGCACCATGGCCATCACCACAACTGTTGCGAATGCTGTTCCCCTCATGTCACCCCTCATCTTGTCTCTGGCCGGATTGGCTATTGGTGTTGTTCGCGGTCCCGGTGCCTTATAGCCGCTAATTGTTGTCTAGTGCCAGTTAGGGCAGGGGGCATGTGAAGCAGTACGAGCCGGAGGCACCACCCGTGGATCCGACCATTCCCTACATTGGCTCCTTGTGTCCTCCATGACGACTGCCAGATGATCAAGGCAATGACAGAAGCATTTACAACAGCCGTCCTTGGGCTCCTGACCGGATAGATGTAAAAAGTAGCGCTTGTTGGGTCCACGTCACCGAGGTCCACGCAGAGATCGTTTTTGGGTATTTTTGCCCATCCCCCCGAAAAGGTGGATTAAGGGGGTGTAAGCGTAAACCGCCGAAAATTCCGTCGCCAGGCCCGGTCGGTCGGACGTGAAGGGTTAGAGCGATCAAGTGAGGGGTGGACTCCACGAGTCTCGATGTTGCTTGTGTTTATATGACATCTGATTATAATCAGATATATGGAAACCGCTTCTATGACCGAGCTTCTCCGCGACCCCAAGGGCGTCATCCGGCGGTTGGAGAAGGTGAGCGACATCGTTATCGAGCGCCGTGATGCAGCCCCTTTGCGTCTCACCTTGAACTCGCGGGTCGAGGAAGACCGCGCAGGCACTGCCATACTTGCACGTCTGCTTGTGAAGGCGTTGCCGGATGTGACCGACGTGGTTTGGGTGTCTCTGGCCGACGCATATCCATGGTTGCGCTTTCTGCCAGACCGCGAGCGCCCGGTCTTCTTGCGGCAGTTCGCCGAGACCCTGGAGGCCTGCGCAGCCATCGACACCAACGCCCCCTTGGCCCAGCTCCTCCACGAGTGGAGGGCGACGGCTGAGGTCTACTCCAATCCCGCGCTCACCGCCGCTTTGAAGCGCGCGTCGAGCGGTACTAACGTCAAGGTCCAGCGCCCGAAGCCCGCCCGTCGCCAACGATGACGCCGAAACGGAAAGACCGCGTGGCCCCACCGCCAGCGCGGGGGCGTTGGGATCTACGCTACGCACAAACCGACGTGGTCGATGGCTGGGATGAGCTGTCGAGGCAAGCGCCGCGACCAACGTTCGACGCCTGGGAGGCGATCGCGAAGGACCCACGCGACTGGGCAAACCCTCGGCGCCAGCATCCTCTCCGTGGCGACTTGGCGACGCATGTCGTGAGCGGTCGAACCCTGGAGCAGTGGCAGTACGAGGTGACCGGCGCTGGTCGGATCTGGTACTGCATTGATGACGAGGCGCATACCGTCTGGCTAACCGCCGCGTCAACGGGCCACCCGAAGGCCACCGAGTAAATCCCCTTCGGGACTCGGGGTGCGTGAACAGGCCGTCGCTTCGACGTACGGCGGCCTATAATGGTACCATCATAAATAGTACCCTGTGGTCGTCAACAGCATCCGCCCGTCACCAGTTCCGAATGCCGAACCGAAACCACACCCATAGGATTGTCAAAGCAAATGGTATCATGTAACATGATACCATGAGGCCACTTGAAACAATTGAAGCTTTTGACAGTTTCCTTGCCGAGCGTGGCCTTGAGCTCAGAGCAGTCATCGTTGGCGCGAGTGCTTTGTGTTTGAAGGGATTCATCACCAGGCCAACCCGTGATGTCGATATTCTTGCACCACGCCTGACCCGCGAGCTCCGTGATGCGGTCAAAGACTTTGCTGTAGAGGTGCGACGGCAAGGCGGGACATTGGACGACGACTGGCTGAATGACAGTCCGGGTTCGCTTACGCGCGACCTTCCACCTGGATGGGAGAATCGCCTGCAGCCCGCGTTTGCTGGCGTAGCCATCATGTTCGAGACTCTTTCTCGCCTGGACCTTCTTCGTTCCAAGGTCTTCGCGTTGTGTGACCGTACCAAGGACCTTCCAGATCTTCTGGCCATGGCTCCGACTACGGAGGAGCTCGATGAAATCCAACCATGGCTCGAACAACGCGATGGGAATCCCATGTGGCCCGCCCACGTCCGCGAGGTCCTTGCGGACCTGAAGCGGCGCTTCGCCATCACACAAACACCCGACCAGATCGTTGCCGAGTATGTTGCCTTGCGAAAGCAAGCCAAGCGAAGTGACCACAACGGTGAACAAGCACGGGCGAACTTGGAAATGTTGAAACCTCGGTATGAGGCCGCCAAGGCCGAGTTGGAGAAACGCCGGACGGCAAACAAAGTCCCAGGGCAGGAGCGGTAGCAATGGGATATCGCCGTGACACAAAACCGAATTTGGCCACCGGCGATGAGCTGACGGCAGACATGGTCGGCATTGGTCTGTTGTTTGCGTTTGAGCCATCGCCACAACCCGATATTGAGGACACGCTCCTTAGCGCTTCGATTGAGGCCATGGACAAGGATGACTTGCGGGTTTTTGGCCTCCTAGTGGCGTGGCTTGAACAACATCATCGTGGTGTCAACGCAGACAGGCTTTATCGGGGTTTGGCGCACATAGACTCGCAACGGGTCCGCGCGTTCTGGGCTGGAGTGGGGAAAGGCCTCGAGGGACGTCGTTGGGGGCGGTTTGCCAATATGTACAGAGGCCCCCAGCTCAACCTTTTGGCCGCAGGAGGCGAATTTCATTTGTTGCAGCACGGGGAGTACCCTCTATTTCAAGGTGGACCATTGCGGGTACCACGCAACGCTGTGGAGAAGCGAAAAGGCGATATCCTTTCACCTGCGGATCTCGCGAGTCGCCATGTGGTGTACAGATGGCGATTGGTGATTGGGTCTACCTACAGGGCAGACATGTGGGCCCAAATTGAGATGGATCCCAAGACTCCGCCTGCCGAGCTAGCGCGAAAAACTCGTGGATCATTCGCTACCGCGTGGCAGGTAAAGCGCGATTACTCTGTGGTCGAGCAACGCCCTCATTGACCCAAATGTCCATTGCTCCCTGCCAGGTCGGTTCACCGACGTTCTCGCTTCTCGAACTCGCGTTATTCCGCTCTTCCCCGAGGGGTTGAGGTCCGTGTGGGTGAAATCTCGCCCTTGTATCCCGCAATCTCTCCGTTGCTCACAACGGCTTGGCCATCTTCCAGATGTAATCGGTTTCGTTTTTGGCTTCATAGAAGAACAGGTGTCCCTCGGTCTCCTCTATTTGGACAATCCCTTGCTGCGTGTGTATCAGCTCTATTAGTCCGCCATTCGTTGGTGCCCTGTATACGTTGGATATTTCGGTGCCAACGAATGGGTCATCAGTCTCAATCCAGTACGCATAGTTTTCATCCACTACCATATCCCACGGCAGCGACCCCTGAGACACCGCCACGGTTTCTGCCGTGCAACTTGGGTTAGGCATGCAATCTGAAGCCAACCGTTTAACGTTGCTGTCCGCCATCACGTACACCCATCCGTTCATTACCTCGATCAGATTCCACGCGTCGAAGATGAACAAACGCGTGCCTACCACCGATCCTGTTTTGGGCAAGCGCCACAGTTCATCGACTGCGCTACTCGACCAAACAATTACAAATATGTCTGTCTCGGTTACGACAATTGGATAGGTGTCCCATTTTGAGGACATGGCCGTGAAGGCCGTGATTTGAGATAGGCCTGCCGATTGCGAGTAGCTTTCGATGGTGGCCATGCCGTCAATGTGGCGCACCCAATAGAGCACGCCGTCTGCGTCCACGGCCACGTAAATTATCCGCCCGGTGGACTTGAGCCCGAGATTGTCGATCTCAATGACGTCTTGCCTGTTTTCGATTGAAACCGACCGCAAACAGTATCGGTCATTCACCTCATTGGTCGGATCTGCGATCAGGTTTATCGCAAAACCGTGTGTGTTTGTCCCACCGTAGGCCAAACCCGTAGGCTTCATGCTTTGGAAGTAAGTTGCAGCCGAAACGCTCCGCGCGTCTGTTCTTATCTTCTTGAGGCCGATGTCCCAGGTTTCCCCTATGTATGGGGATGCTCCAAACCACAGATCTTCATTCTGCACTTTCATGTGACCGATTGCGCCGGGCTCAGAAGGTATTTCGGCTATTTTGATCAGTTGGCATTGCCCATCCACGCACGAACCTTCGAGCCCGCCGCAGTCTCTTCCACAAACGCCACAGTTGAGGTGATCGACATCGGTGTTTGTTTCGCACCCGTCCACAGGATCGTCATTGCAGTCGTCGAACCCGCCAGCACAATCCAGAACGCAACCGGCCCCGCACGTGCCGTTGTCGACAACACTCAAGAGATCGCAATCCTCATCGGCCAGAAGATTTACGACCCCATCCCCGCACGCCGGAGCGGTACAATCGCTGTCGCAAGTCTCGCTACCTTCTTCACCATGGTCGCAATCTTCGCCGGTGTCCTGCACGCCATCGCCACACCACGGGTTGCGGCAATCCGTCCGGCAGGTATCGGGGGCGTCATCGGAGTTGTCATCGCCAAAATCACATTGCTCGCCGATGTCGTGCGCTCCATCACCACACCAGGGCTCGCGGCAATCCATGCGACACGCATTCGATATGCTGTTGGAATTCGCGAGGCCTTCGTCACATTCTTCCCCATCATCCACAATGCCGTCTCCGCAACCGAGAGCCATGCAATTGAGACGGCAGGAAGCATCGGCTAAGTCGCTGTTGTCGTTGCCGCGATCGCATTGCTCGCCGTCATCCTGGACGCCGTCACCGCACCAAGGCTTGTGGCAGTCAGATCTACAGGCATCGGTGATGGAGTCGCTATTGTTGTTGCCATCGTCGCATTGCTCGCCGTCTTCTTTTACCCCATCCCCACAACCACTGGTTGAGCAATTGGTGCGACACAGGGCTCCCTGCAGATCGCTGTTCTCCGCTCCCAGGTCACACTTTTCGTTGGGGGCAACGAACCCATCGCCGCAGACCGCGTTCATGCAATTGGTTTTGCACATACCTTGATCATTGTTGAGCGCACCGAAGTCACACTCCTCAGTCCCGTCGACGACGCCGTTCCCGCAATTGCCGCCGCCACCCCCAGAAGGCGTGTTTCCCACGGAACACCCAGCCAAAAGGAGCGCGGAAAATCCGATTGCTCGCATGGTTTGCTCCCTACTGGGGTGCTATTTCGCTCGGCCCACTCGCTGATTCATCTGCGCCGCCAATTACAACGCTGGTATCTCCTGATGCCGTGTTCCTGAGACCACCGGCAATGGCAGCACCGACGCCGGAGACGGTATTACCGATCCCGGCGCAAACGCCGTATTGTGCGGAGATAGTATTCGCGTCACCGGCTACAATACCTCCACACGACGTGTAGGTATGCCGTTTGCCCACGACCAGGTTGTGGCTGCCCGTCTTCTCAGAAACGACAGCAAAATCACAGGTACGACCTGTGCACGCCTGATTGCCAGTGCATGTGTTGCCATCGTTTGCGCCACCGCTGCACGTGCCCTGTGTGCGATCCTCATCGTAACCAATGATGAGATTGCCTTTGCTGGAATATGGCGGGTTCGTTTGACATGTCTCTCCTCCTCCGTCCTGGATGTAAACATTCACGCCCTCGAAGATGACGTCACCATCTTCGTCGATTCTCGCAACGGCAAAGAAGGCGGTTGCCGCTGTCAAGGTGCCCCTGGCCTGCTCCAAAATGGTTGCAGTTTCTGCTGCTGTGCCCTGCACTGTCGCCAACTTGGCCTCAAGGACAGCTATCTTGGAATTGAGGTCATCGACCTGCTCCGGCTTCGCTAGCTCCCTCGTATCGTTATTGCAGGCTGTTGCCGCCAAGAGTACGGCGATGTGTATTCCCTTATCCATATTAATCCTCCGTTGTCGTGAAGCTCATATCTTCCCCGCAGCCGTCGACGAACAGAATCCCACTATCCATTTCACCCGAGATGACGCGAGGTGACACCACAGGTATCTCAAATGTAAGGTTGCTTATGTATTCCGTGAATCTAAGCCTCCGCCTCGAGAAACATAGGTCATCACATACCCTTATCCACTCGTACCCGTATCTTTCTCGGATCATACTGTACGTCTTGTAGTTGATGGTCGTGGTTGTCCAAGGATATATTGTGTATCCTGGATCGTAATTGAGGAAATCGGTAACAGTAAGTGTGGGCTCATGCACCAGATGCGTAATGTTGAGCGGTTGCGCTACGAGTGAGGGGCCCACCTCCAACGCTTGTCTTGGAGCATTATTGATCCAAGTATTGCCAATGAAGGTGTCATCTATCAAGGTGAGCGGCTCAATAGCGAATTCCGTCGATAACCCGCCGTAGCAATCCTGGCCGTCTAACCTGTGTAAGTATGAGCCGCAGTTCAGGCTGCCCGCGCCGCAGGAAGGCGCGCCCGGATTATATGCGCAATTGTGATCCCAGTCGCTTCCTTCCGGATATCTTTTCCCCCATAACCGTTGCGTTTCATAGACGTCCATTCTCAAATTGGGCACTACGATATTGTACGTCCATGGAATCATTGAGCTGGGTGGTACCCATGGAAGATGTAACGTTCCATTGAAAGCGCTGGAGTCATGCCGCTCGCCGAACTGTCCATTGAACCAACGAGCTAGTGTATTGAGTTCTAGCGTCTTGTTTTCCAAGGCTCCTTTGCTGCAAGAAGCAAAGACGCTCATTGGTTGTCTCAGGGCTACTGTGAAATAGAATTGCTGCTCTTCTCTATTGCCGGAGAAATCCGTCACTCGCACATTGAGGTTGTGATTCTGATTACCTGGCTGCGCGAGCTCGACTCCGAGAGTTTGGAAAGAGAATGGAAGGATGACCACTCCTTCGCTCGTGATGCACGGGTCTATATCTTCTCGACAATGAGGTACGACCGTCCAGTCTCGCACCACATTTCCGTCGGTTTTGTACTGATATTCAAAGGTTTGTTGGCCAATTTCGGACCACGCATCAGCTTCCCCTGCATGGTCGTCAATCATGAAGACGAGATAGGGGAGATTGTTGCTTGCGATGTCAGCGCCTTCGCCCGGGATGTAATCGAATCTTTGTGCGTACTTATCCAACGGGAATGGCGAACCTGGCTGACTCCAGTTGCCGTCCTCTAGTTGAACCTTCTGCAGCGGATCTGCAGAATACTCGACGTTTGAGCCATTCCAGGTCGGTTCGATGGCACTGGTCGGGTAATATGACGAATTCCCAAGCACCACCACCGGTGGCTCACTCTCGCAGGGCACGTCGAGCTCGAAGGTGTCGGCAAGCCCTAGCGAGTTGGTTGCGGTGATCTCCAGATCGCCAAACCCAGGACATGTCATCTCCAACCATAAGGATATTTCCTCTTCGTTATAGAAGGTTCCCGCTGAAACTTGCTCAAAGTTGACCTCGATCTCGGCGAACGAGGTTTGATCCATCACATTGATGAGTACCTCGAATGGACTTGCCCGAATGCCGCCGGGAAAGCTCACGGAGATAACTGGCGCAGTGTCTTGTTGTGAGGCGCTTAGCTCGAGTTCTTCTAACGTCCGATTTCCCTCGTTGTCCCAAGCCTGGAATGTGATTACATCGTCGATGTATGACGATGGCGTGACGTCACCATCCCATCGCCAAGCACTCACGTCCCAATCAGATGAAAACGGAGCCTGGTAGCCGTACGGATAAAGGGATTGGACACCGTCGGGGTCGTAGGCAACCACCTCAATAGGGAGCACGGCAGTCAATTCTGTCCCCGCCGGCGTGATGTAGCCAACAGAGGGTCCGTGATCACTCGGGATTGGCGTATCGTCGAATAACTCCGAGGTGCTCTGGCTCAGTGCATCCAGAAAGCCGTTGGGGCCGACGAAGTCATAGGGGTCGAGATTGGCTCGATTGATACCGACATACCCATTGGACAACGGCTTATTGAAGATCCATTCGAAGACAGCGCGAGCAAGATCAGTTCTGAGGACATTGGCATGCAAGCTTTGAGAGCCGACGAGCGAGATGGGTGCGCCATCACCGTCGAGGCCATTGAAGACAGCATCCTGAATGTCGAACACAAGGGCCTGCAGCAGTTTCGTCGCTGGCAGCGCGTTCTGATTGCCGCCCTCGGCCAATGCCATCTTGGCCCCGAGACTCGACAGCCCAACATGGAAGAGGGCGATTTTCTGCATCGCAATGGAGTTCGCGGACGCAGGCACAAAGAGATTGCTGGGTTGGGTGGTTTGCAGGTCAATGCCAACCTCCCCGATGTGCTCTCTGAGGAGCTGCTGCGCGTGTCCCCAGGCCTGCGTTGCGGGCTCGCCCTGCGCGTGGAGCTGCCTGGTAAGCTCCGCTACCAGGGTCGTCAGTGCATTGATGGTGACACCGTCTACTGCAGTGCCACTCGGCGTTGGGTTGTAATCAATCAACGTCGATAGCACGACGTTGCCTAGCTGCACCTCGCTGCCTATCGCGAGGTCCAAATAGACAGCCTCTGAACCGTAGGCCGTGACCATCACCAGGCCCCGGTAGGTGTCAGGGATTTCCACCGAGAACGTTGACGCAGTAGCCGAACTCTCCCCGAGCAAAGTTCCGGTGGGAAACGCTAGTGCCCGTATGGACGCACCCTCGACAGGTGTTTCCATGGCAACCGCGCCGTTGATGACGCCGGGTAGGTAGTTGTCGAGCGTTACCGGCACCGCGAGGGTCGACTCTTGGCCGAGTGAATCTGTGGCGAACAGCTCGATCACGACCTGGCCGTCAACCTCAGCCGCTGTGTTCCACGACGCGGTGACCTCGTTGACCGCTGGTGCCTGGTCAATCATTCCGCTCGGTGTCCGTATCTCGAACACATCAATGCCTTCGGGGTCGCTCGCAATAGCCGAAATGGAGACCAAGCCAGTTAACGTGCTGCTAACCGCCGGGGTCGTGAGTGTGATGACCGGAGCATCTTTGTTGATGATCACCGTGATGGATTTCTCGGAGACATTGCCTAAGTTGTCTTCGGCGACGACACGGATCGTCAGCTCGCCCGCCTCCATTTCGGAGGTGTTCACCTGGCCGGTGAGCGACCCGGAATCACCAAGATTGGAGGAGACTCCAACGATGTGCTCTTGCCCCGCACCGAACTCGAGACTGGCGATCCCACTTAAATCGTCTGCTACGACCAAAACATTAAATACGGCCGTCACGCTCGAACCGTCGATTGGAGCGACGAAGTCGATTGCCGGCCCAACGTAGTCAATGGACGCCGCAGGCGGGTCGCGGAAGAGGTCCGACGTGGACGCGCTCAGGCATTCAAGGAGGTCGGCGATGTCGGCGACGGAGACATTAGATGCATTCAGAGGGTTTTCGACGAACCACCGCAGGCCTTCGGCGAAGCCAGCGCCCTCGCCACGCATCGTGTCGGGTGACAGGGGCCATTGTTGGACGAATACTGGTTGATGAAAGGCTTTGCCGTCGAGGTATCCATCCCCGCGCAAATCCTTCACCAGGGCTCCGAGCAGGCTTGCCGAAGTAAGACGCACCCCTGGCGTGATGCCAAGCTTCTCGCTAATCAGCGCAGCCTGTTCGCTCAGGCCACCGAGCAGAATCCCCGAGAGCAGGGCAGGGGAGAGTCCTTGGGACGTTGCGACGGTGGGATCCAAGGGTGTCACCCCCACCATATCCATCCCAGGATTGGAACAGCTCAAAAACCCATTGACGGCTCCCGTTGCTCGTTCCCATGCGTCCTCATAAGGCATCCCTGTTGACGTCACGAGGCCATCGGCTTTTGCCATGGCGAGCGTTGTCCAAGGTGTGAGCGCAAAAGCACCGATGCCCTCTTCGAGTTTTGGGATGACGCTGCAAAGTGAAGCGTCGACCAGCTCGATGGTCGTGCCTACTGCTGGATCGGTGAAACTGCCTCCCTTCGCACAGATTTGCACGATCTCGAGATCGGGGCTGAGATTGACGGTGAACGCTCCAGTTTCATCGGCCTCGATCGATCCCGCGTCGTATGCGGCCATGGCGTGAGTGGCGCTCACTGTTGAATTCGCCACCGGAGTCCCCATTGTCACGTACCCGGTCACCGTGAGCACCGGGACATCACCGACTGGTTTGCCCGAACACGCCGATACGGTGATTGCGGCCAGGCCAAGCAAACATCTTCTGAGCTTCATCTGACCTCCCGAGAGCCACCAATCCACCCCATTGCAAACACGCGTTGTGTTCTGAGGGTTGAGGCATCTTCTGGTGGTTTTCGTTTCAATTGGATTCCTGCCATTCAATCCCAAGCCAAGACTGCAACAATGCGACAGCAACAGGGGCACCGATAACGATTAACCTTCCCCATGCCTTGGAGCGCATACTCGGCACACCAACTTGGGATATTGGCCACCCCTCGACGCCGAACGCCGTTTGACGACAACGGCGGCGTAGCTTTCCATTGGTCAACGACCAGGAAAGCGCCGCACTGGCATCTTTCCAGAACAGTCATGTTGGTGTTGGTCCTTTCAAGAAGCGGACCAAAGAAAAGACGAGCAAAAACGTGAACGGGAGCGCGAAGGCGACCAGCGTGTCTCATTGTGCGACACGCCCGTGTGTCAAAACCGGTCGCTGTGGCAACTGCCATTCTTACGAACAATGCGCCATGTCAGACATCAAACGGGGAGTTGGCGAGGTGGCCCTATCGCAACAAGAGCGGTCTGAGAATCGTAGCAGTTTGTGCCATGCCCTGGGCCTCCAGGGTGTCTAAGATCTCACCAATCGTTTTGGGTGGGTTTTTCAGCGCCGCCGTTTGCTCTTCGAGGACCTGACAGACAGCGGCCTGGTTAAGGTCGATGATGTTGACAACAAATTCATCTGGGTGCTGGGCCTCGATGTCGAATTCCTTGAGGACCTTGGCCGGAAAATCGCGCAGATTCTGCGTGACGATGACCTGTGCGCTGGCACGGACGGCAGCGGCAACAACATGGCGATCATTTGGATCTGGAAGCTCGATGAGCTCGATCAGCTTCTCGTGGCCGGTGACCATGCAGTCTCGCACTGCGCGTGTCATCAACCTGCGCGTTCGCCTCAATCGCTCCCCGGTCAAATCAGGACGCTGCCGTAGAATGCTCGCAAAACATTCATCGAGGATTTCGTCTGTCCACTTGGCGCGAAAAAGCCCCTTGGTGGCGAGTCGGATCAACAGATCGCGCATCGGTGCGGGGAAGAGCACGCACGCATCGTAGATTACTGTGAAAGGCACCTGTCAGTATCCCAATCCCAGTTCTTGAGCCTCAGCCGCAAGCTCATCCAAAACCTTCCTGCGGGCTGCATCATCCTTGCGCTTGAACACCACGACGTCCTCGGCCAATACCCGGCGTCGCACACCCACTTTGCGATGGGGAATTTTTCCAGATTCCAACAAGCTCACGAAATATGGCCTGGATACACTGAGGAGGTCCGCCGCCTGCTGTGTCGTGAGCTCGGCATTGACCGGCAATATCGTCACGCCGTTGCCGACGGACAGCTCCGTGAGAATGCGCACCACCAGCGAATAGACCTCGCCTGGCACGACTACGGAGGCGTTTCGCGACGGCACCTCGAGTCGTACCTCGACCTTTTGGCCGATTTTGCGCAGGGGACGCAGTTGGGACAGCGCTTCATTGGCGATTTGCACCGTCTCAGATGTTGGCTGAGCGGATTCCATGAATACCTCCAACATCATTATACGTAACGAACAAAACAAACGCAACAGACAAAACAAACGAAACAAACGACACTAACGAGACTGGTCTGCGCTCTCCGACGACCAACGCCGTGCCGAGTTTGAGTGGTCTCGTATTCAACACCTCGCCGAAGACCTCCCGCTCATCAAGCACCACGTGATTGCGAATTGAGCCGCGGTGGGTGTGATGCAAAACGGTTGTGACCGTTGGAATTCAAATGGCAGCGGTCGGAAAGGTACGCGGCCTTAGGCTCATTCGCTTGGTGCCGGGTGGTTACCGCCTGGCTCACGGGATGGTGGCGACAAACGGACGTCTACGCGCTGCCCATCCTGCGTCAAATGGGCCTTTGGCGGCTTCGGCGAGCTCGATGGCTGTGAGATAGGCGGCGCGCAGACCGGGAGGATAGGTGTGTTCGACGGTCGTTTTGAGCGCAGTTCGTCTTTCGTCCTCCGACCACTCGTCGAGAACGAAGCCGCGTCTGGTTAGCCTCGCGGTAAAGCCAGGTACATGCGAGTAGCCCGTCATGACGACTGCGTCGCCTGTAGCTGGTAGGTGGTCGAGCACGTTGACGACCATTTTGTCTTCTCGGGTGGAGAAGTCCTGCGACCAATCGTCCATGCCGCGAACGGCAATGCCCATCTCCTTGGCGACGAAAGCGCAGAACGGCATTTCCACTGGGCCTTCGCCCCATGCGCCCGCCGCGATCGACTCAGGGCGTTCTTCAACGAAGACCATCGTTGGCTTGAGGGTGGCAAGAATGGCCTTGAGCTCCCACAGTGGATAGCTCGTCGTCTCGATGTGGCGATAATGAACAGTACCGATGACGGTCAGGGCCTGGCGTTCGGCATTGCGCAACCTGACCATGTGCGCCGTCTTGGCGACCTCCGGCGCGATCACAAACTGCGCGGCAGACCAGAGTTCCCGCCAAGGCAGAATTGCAGCGGTCGTTGCGAGCAGGACGAGCAGTATTGCCCCAATCACCTTTTTCACGACGACTCCCTCTATGGTGTTGCCGCGCCAAGTCCGTGGCGGAAAGCAACCCGCACGGGGTAAGCAATGGCCATTACCGAGACGAATTTGTAGGCGAGTTGATCAACCAAACCAAGCAAAACTGGAAGGCGAACTGGGCAGCACTCCCTGACGAGCAGCGCTTGCGTCTGTCTGGAATGATAGATCCGATCGGTCGCGAGCACCTCAAGCTCGCGACCGGCTATGGGGGAGGGTTCCGACGTGCTGCGTGTCGAAGACCTGGGACGCTAGCGCACACCGCTGCTGAGATGCCCTCTTTTCACGAAGCCGAGATTTCCACCAGCAGGACCGAATGATAAGAGGTATCAAGAACCACCGCCGCCCCCCGGATCAGGTCCTTGTTACTACCCTACTAACGACTCTTGACCTCTGCACTCTGACGAGAGGCGCGTCGCTGCGTCATATGCTGCGCTTCCGTGACGACCACTGCTTCATTCCAATCCTGGGCTGGGAGGACCAGCATCCAGTCTCCGGGCTTGAGATCTACCTTCATTATCCTTTGCCTCTGACTATGCGAATTGACCAAGAGAAGCGTGTGATTGCCCTGGCCGAGGCAAAGGTGTGCCAATGGAATTGTGCCGACCATTTGTCCATCAACGGACAACTTCGTCCCTATGTGACCGGGACTTGCAACGGACAACCTGACGTCGCATTTGGCCTCCGAACAACCAGCATTCACAACGCCAAATGCTAAAGCCACAAAGATGATGGGCAAACATGTACTGGCGCAGATTCTACGGTGCATTGTTATCGCATGGGTTTGGTGGTGAATCATCGTCACAATACTCCTGTTTCTGCAGGACGCCATTGTTCC
>MGST01000062.1:15476-16975 GCA_001798605.1 Deltaproteobacteria bacterium RIFOXYA12_FULL_58_15
CTCGCCACTCCAACGATCTCCAACCTGCGGCGCGGCCCAAACCCGGTTGACCACCGAAAAAGAAGCCCCCATTGTGGTGTCTCGCCTGCCTCGGCCAACGAGTCAACGAAGTCTTTTGAAAGGACAAAGCCATGACCGTTCGTACGTTTACCAAATATACCCAAAGCCATGGCAACGCACAGATCCACGACATCACTCGAGATCTGCTCGCGTGTGTGCATGAGGCGAAGGTCCACAGCGGCACCGCCTCTATCTTTGTGCCGGGCTCGACCGCCGGATTGACAACTATCGAATATGAGCCAGGGGTCGTGAGCGATCTCGCGGACTGTTTTGAACGGATCGCCCCCGTCGACTTGCCCTATGCCCACGAGCAAGCCTGGCACGACGGCAACGGTCACTCCCATGTTCGCGCGGCACTGCTCGGAGCATCCCTGGTGGTCCCCATTGAGAACGGCCACCCCGTATTGGGCACCTGGCAACAGGTTGTGCTCATCGACTTCGACAACAAATCGCGGCAACGGACCTGGACCGTCACGGTGATGGGGGAATGAGCTCAGAAAAGAGTCGGCGTGTCGGGCACAGGCACCCGTCTACGCAAAACAATTGATGGCATTGCTCGCCGTGCCAGCCGGTCTTCCCACGTAAGTACCCCTTACTCTTCCTTTCCTTCTAACCTTCGAAGCCTCGCAGAAAACACCTTGGCACCCCGAAAGGTAGCTGCTCCTCCGTCGGGCACGCCGTAGTGCTGTCTCCGAGTCTGATCAACCGGTGAGTGGGATGGCGGAGTGTCGACTCGACTGAACCACCTTCGCCTCTAAGGCGAAGGTGGTTCAGTGAAGATCACGGAGTCTGTGGCCGACCTTGCTCTCCATCTGCGCCTCAAATTCGTCGCAGTTTTCGAGCCAACTACTCAATCTCTCTTCAGCGCGCTGCCTATCCGCGACATAGTTGGTGGGCACCTGCAGCATCCAAAATACAGCAAACGCCGCCCATGCAACACCGAGAAGCGATAACACGTCAAGTCGGCGGACGAGCCAGGCTCGGCGAAGAATCATCGCGATCCAACAGAACCAAAGAGTCGCTACCGTCCCAGCTCCAAATAGCTGCAACCAAGCGTCAGCCGCGTGAAAATCGATGAAGGGCTCGCCACCCACGCTCTCAAAAACGAGAAACGCGGACGCGAGCGTCATGATTACCCCAAACGCGCCGTTCCACACAAAGCTCAACGACTTGCTACTGGGTCGGCCCATTGCGTGACACCTTCGAGTCCCAGGGAGCGCAGGATTGCGTCTAAAACGCTTTTCCGTTCTTTTGCAGTCGCCTTTCGCGAGTTGTGACCCGGGATCAAATCCCAACCCTTCTGGTTGGCGTCTCCAGCCGTGTCGACACAAACATTGTTCGGTCCGACCTTGGTAACCTTCCCATTATCGTAAATGAAATCTGTGTCCGTGTCCGGATTGCTGGAACGCTTGTCTGGAATGACCCGAACGTCGCCGGTG
>MGST01000063.1:0-8959 GCA_001798605.1 Deltaproteobacteria bacterium RIFOXYA12_FULL_58_15
CGCATCGCTATTTCAGCGACTGAAGCTGAGCACGAATACCGTCAATGTATGATCGCGTGGCATCTTCCTCAACACGATTGGCCAGGGTGTTGAGGTGCTCTTCCAAGAGCAGTTTGGCGACAATCCGCCCCTGCATGAGCAAGGACGAGAGTTGGCCCAATGCCTCTCTTACCACCTTCTCCGACGGGTGTTGCAGAATCTTGAACAAGACGTCTGCATCATCCGGTAGCTGGTGGTGAGTGAGGAAGATGTCCGCTGCCTCTTTGATCTCGCCGGGCTCGCGGGCTCCGCGCAACCGCTCGAGTCGCATACGATACTCCGTCGGGGCTCTGCCCGTCGACTTGCGCGGACTCGAGAACACTCTCTCGGGAGCAGCGGATTGGGTGGGTGGACTGCTACTTGTCGGACTGCCGGAGAACATCGCCTCGAGTCGACGCCTGTGCTCAGCGCTCGAACTCGGCGACCTCGGCGGTGCCGACGGATCGTTTTGATTGGGAACTCGGCTCACCAGGGATTCCTACTGCAAGATGTATGACGCCCCATGCTACCATTTGAGCCCCTTCCCGACAAGGCTCCTCAGCGTTGGTTGTTCTTTTCCTATGGCAAATCACAACGGCGATATCGCAGCCGATAGATCGGCTCATTTCGGGCGAGGTGGGTTCGCTCTCTTTCGGTGGCAATGCCCGTGGTGCTCTCGGGGGCCCAACAACCGTTTCCATCGAGATTGCGAAAGAGGGGGGAACTGTCGAACACTTCACGGGCGTGCAGGGCACCAGGTTCGTAGTCCGTGGCGATGTGGACCGTGGCTTCGGTCTGAAGCTTGCCTGCCAACGTCTCCAGCCATTCTGGTTGCACCACCCTGCGTTTGTGATGGCGCTTCTTGTACCAAGGATCTGGGAAGTTGATGGTGGTGAGCACAACGGAGTTGTCTGGTACCAGCTCCTTGAGGTGAAGGTTGGCATTCGCAAGGACTGCATGAAGGTTGGTGAGTTTCTGTTTTCGAGCGGCATCGTTGAGGTCGTCCACCAAGTGTGTGCGAATCTCCACACCGATGACGTTGAATTCAGGATGACGACGGGCAAGCTCGAGCGTGAAGGCACCGGCACCGAAGCCAATGTCGAGGGCGAATGGGGCCGCGCGACCAAACACCACATTCCAATCGGGAATCTCAACCTCACCATGGAGATTGAAGGGATTGCCATGGATGCGATGGCGACTTCGGGTCATGTGTGACTCACGTTTCCTCCCAGGGCAACAGGGAGATGGCATCGATGTCATTGGCACCGAACAGGAGCATGAGCAGTCGTTCTACCCCCAAGGCGATTCCCACGGCTGTCGGCAATTGTTCAAGCGCCGCAAAGAACCGCTCATCGTCTGGATAGTTGGCTTGGCCAGCCTCCGCGCGCCTGATGCTTTCCACCGCGAAGCGGCGACGTTGCTCGGCTGCGTCGGTGAGCTCGCCAAAACCGTTTGCGAGCTCGATGCCGCCGACAAACAGTTCAAACCGTTCCGCCGTACGGGGATCGCGTGGATTGAGTCGAGCCAAGGAAGCCAGAGGTGCCGGGTAGTCGGTGAGAAACAGCGGTTTCGCAAAGGCGGCAAGTGATGGCTCCACGAGATTGAGAAAGACTCGATGGAACAGATCGTTCCAATCGTCAGATGGCTCGAAGTGTACCCCGGCCCTCGAGGCGCAACCTTGCAGCGTCTCGAGATCGAGAGCGTCGAGTATGGAGAAACCCGCGTACTGACAAAACGCCGCGTCGACACTCAGGCGAGCGAATTCCGAGCCGATAGAGATGCGCCGATCACCAACCCGGAGGCAGTCAGCCTCGATTGCGGTGGCGCACGAACGTACGAGGTCCTGACAATCATCGAGCAGGATTGTCCAGTCCTGATCGCGGCGATACCACTCGAGGAGGCGAAACTCCGGCCGGTGCTGTGGGCTCAGGTCGCCATCGCGGAAGACGGGTGCAATCTGGTAGATCTGCGGCAGGCCCGCGGCCAACAGTCGCTTCATCGGCAGCTCCGGCGAAGTCTGCAAATATCGTCGGTAGCTGCCCTTTTCGAGATGGAGAACCACCGAGGGGGCTTCGATGTGGGACTCGGGTGCCATGGCGGTCAACGCCACCGGGGTGTCGACCTCCACGAAGCCTCGATCATCAAAGAACGCACGCAGGGCTCGGATCACTGTTGCCCGAATCTTGGCCCTTTCTGCAAGATTATTCACTCACCATGCTCCCGTGGCAGCACACCGCGTTGGCCACGGGGGCCTATGCGAAGTTTGCGCGGTGCTGTCAATATCGCCATTTTTCCCCCTGCAACCGTGTTTGCGGTTGCCGTCGTTGCAGGGTAGTCTCTCGCCAATGGCACTACCTTCCCATCTGGAGGAAATCCGAAGCCGCATCGAGAGATACGCTCGAGACTACGGCCTCGATTTCTTTGATGTTCTTTTTGAGGTCGTCTCATACGACGAGCTCAACATGATTGCTGCGTACGGCGGCTTTCCTACCCGATATCCTCATTGGAAGTTCGGGATGGAATATGAGCAACTGTCGAAGAGCTACGCCTACGGTTTGTCTAAGATCTACGAGATGGTGATCAACAACGACCCCTCGTACGCCTATCTTCTCGCTTCAAACGAAGACGTCGATCAGAAGTTGGTGATGGCCCATGTGTACGGCCACGTCGACTTTTTCAAGAACAATTTCGCCTTCGCGCATACGAACCGCAAGATGATGGACAGCATGGCCAATCATGGCACCAAGGTCCGTCGGTACATTGATCGCTATGGTGTGGAGAAGGTCGAAGCGTTCGTTGACCGGTGTCTATCGATCGAGAACCTGATTGATCGACAGGCCCCGTACATCAAGCGTCGGCCCGACAAACAAGAGCTGGTTGACCAAGATCAGGAGATCACTGACGTGCCGCGTCTCAAGGTCGAGCGCGAGTACATGCAGCAGTACGTCAACCCCAAGGAATTTCTCGACGAGCAAAAACGCAAGCTGCGCGAGGAGAGGGCTCAACAGCGCCGTTTCCCAGAGGAACCGGAGCGGGACGTTCTGTTGTTTGTGTTGGAGAATGCGCCGTTGGAGAATTGGCAACGGGACATCCTCGCGATGATCCGTGACGAGTCCTACTATTACGCTCCCCAGGGTCAAACGAAGATCATGAACGAGGGGTGGGCGTGCTTCTGGCACACCACGATCATGACACAGAAGGCGCTCACGGACGCCGAAGTCATCGACTATGCAGATCGCCACGCTGGAACCATGGGCGTGCAGCCGGGCTCCATCAATCCCTACAAGCTGGGGCTCGATCTCTTCCGTGACATTGAGGACCGTTGGAACAGAGGCCGTTTCGGAAAAGAGTGGCTCGAGTGTGACAACCTGGCCGACCGCAAGAGCTGGGACACCCAAGCGGGTCTTGGCCGACAAAAGGTCTTTGAAGTACGTCGGCATTACAACGACGTTACCTTCATTGATGAGTTCCTGACGCCGGAATTCGCCCGCGAAAAGTTGATGTTCAACTACGACTACAACAAAAAGTCGGACAATTGGGAGATTGCTGACCGAGAGTTCAAGGCGATCAAAGAGAGGCTCTTGTTTCAGCTGACCAACTTTGGCCAGCCGTTCATTCGAGTGGTCGACGGGAATTTCGAAAACCGGGGAGAGTTGTTACTCAAGCATCAGCACGAAGGTATCGATCTCCGCCAGGACTACATGCGCGACACTCTCATCAATCTCCAAGCCATGTGGGCGCGTCCTGTTTCCATTGTGACGCGAATCGAAAAGCGCGTGGTGTTGGCTTCCTTCGACGGGCAAGAGTTCAAGGCCAAGGACATCGAATCCGAGCCGTGATCATCTGTAGATGTAGAGCAGCAGAGTTTTGACACGACTGACACGACCTAATGTGAATGTGGGAGGTGAGGGGATGGGCTCGACCGAACAGGCATCGAACAAACAATACGTCTGGAACCCCCAGGTTGCGTGTCGTACCCTCGATGGCACGGCCTTCATCTTGTTGAAAAGTCGAATGATGCGACTCAACGAAGTCGGGACTCGCATCTGGGAATTATTTGAAAATGGTGCGACGTTGGATCATGTCGCTGCCGCGATAACGGAAGAGTTTGATACCACGAAGGATCGGGCACAGGCGGACACCCACGCATTTGTGGAAGATTTGCTTGCCAAAGAGCTCTTGGTACCGATGATAACGTCAAAAACGGGGAGTTCTCGATGAGATTGATCGTCACAAACGCGTGGAATCGTGCAGTTCTGGCAGCAATTCTTGGGGTGGTCAGCATTGCTTGTGACAGCGGCAGGGTCATCAAGAATGAGACGACCGTCACCTTCGTGTTTCCCTCGGATGGTGCGGCGGTAGGGCCGAGTGATGACGTCAACGCTTCGGCGTCGGGCATTCAGGTGAATGTCGAAGTTAGCGTCACTGGCATCGCCAATGGTGCTCGGTTGGTGTTGACCAACGACCGCGAAAAAGATTCGACGGGCGCTCCAGTTCCCACGGAGGCTCGTGTCGACAACAAGGTCGTGCGCTTTCCCGGTTACACTCTGCCCATGGGGCAGGTACGGCTGCGGGCGGCATTGCCGAGCGTGAGTTCCACCGCAGCTTGCAATGGTGGAGAGTGTGCGGAGGTTGCGATCACGGTGGTTGTCAGCGATTGCCAATTCACCACCCCACGGCATGGCGATGAGCTCGTCGCCAGCGACGAAGATCCCACCTATGTCGATGACAGCAATCCATACGACCCCTTCGAGGTCGACGTGGTTCTCGATTGCAGTGGTGCCAATGCCGGCGAACCGGTCACCTTGAGCGTCAATGGCGGCCTGCCCATCGACTCGACCATGGACACTCTGGGTCGTGTGACCTTCCCCAGGGTGGCTCTGGCAGAGGGTGCGAACGCCCTGAAGGCCATCCCGTACATGGGCACAGTGCCTGGGTCGGCGGTGCAGGGAACGGTCACGGTGAGCACAGGCCGTTGCACGGCCGAGCTTCTGCCCATCGACGGCAGCAGTCTGTTGGCCAAAGATGACTTTGACTTGAATCCGGCCACCGGCATGCAAGCCACCCTGCATCTGGTAACCGACTGTCTCAACGTGCCGGAAGCGACCGTGCGCATCTTCGTCAAGGGGCCCGCGGATGCGACGTTCAACTCTGTGACGGTGCCTGCCAGCATCCCCACGGATCGCCCGGACGGAAGAATCAACCTTCGCCTCGATGGTGTTCTTTTACCGCAGAGCGTAACCCAACACGATGTCGTGGTGGTTGGCCGGGTGGACGAATCCGGCGGTAGGTATGGACTCACTCTGGCGACCCACTACAGCGTAGATTCGCAGCCGCCGTCTTTGATCACTTTTTCGCCGAGTGCGGGTGCCTGTGTGGGCCCCATGCAGGATGCCTACGGTGATCTCCTCGATGGCATTCAGATCGATGCCTACGGTCTCGCCTCTGGCGCAACCCGGGCGTGGGCCCATGCGTATTCTGATAACGAACCCGAAACCCTCTGCGACACTGACGATGACTGCACGAGTCCCCAGGTCTGTTATGAGGATGCCTGCCGCAACACGGGAGTTGTGGGGGCCGACGGCCGTTTCACCATCGCCGCTCTTTCCTTGCCCACGGGCGAAGCGACCTTGGAGTACGTTGTTGGGGATGCGGCGGGTAACCGTAGTGGGTTTGCCTCTGCCGCCATCGATGTCTTCGACACCTCACCGACTGTGGCGATCACCCAGATCACCACCCCCACCCGGGTGATCGCACCAGCGGACGGAGCATCCTTGGGGCGCAACGACGATGCCAATCTCGCCGTCGCCTCCCTGCAGACGACTCTGCGCCTGGAGCTTACCGACGTCCCCTTCAACGCGACGGGCACCATTCTCATTTCCGGTCAGTCGCCAGTCTCCTTCAGCCCACAGGCGGGCGCCACCGTGCAGGTGAACCAGTCAATCACCCTCACCGATGGCATCCACACCATCCAGGCCCGCGTTCAAGACCCCTGTGGCAACGACATCGAGAGCACGCAGATTCAGGTAACGGTCTTCGCCAACGTCCGTGACTTGGCGGTGTTGGCCTACGCCGCCGACAACTCCGTCTGCACAGTCCACGACCAGCCAGCGTGCGTCACGGCACCCGCACCGGGCTGCATGTGGAATGCCACAGCGGGCCAAGGTGAATGTGTGGCGGGCTTCGCCGCCCGAGAGCCTCTCGTCGACAGCAGCACCGTGGGCGGCACCACCCCAACCATCGACCTCGATGTTGTGACCGGAACAGGCGTCGCCGGCGCCCCGCGGGTTCTCAGCATCAGCGCCTACGACGACGTCGATGTCTCCACCACAACCCGTCTGTGCACGGGCACCGAGAACACCCTCCAGGGCGTGACAGTCGCCCCAACTGAAACCGGTGCCCTCCTCACCGACCTCCCCTTGGCCTCGGGCATCAATTGTTTCGCCATCGTGGTCGATGACGGCATCAATCAGCTCACCACCACGTACGTGATCAATCAGCGCACCACGACCCCCACCCTCACCATCGCCTCACCGGCCGCGGGCGATCTCGACACGGACAGCAACGGCTCTTTGCCAGGCTTCAACTACGACGTGGTGATCAACCTAAACGCCCCGTACGACGTCGACGGCAATGACATTGACGGTACCGTAACTCTCCAGGTTCGTACCGCAGCCGCCGGGTCCACGTTGCTCTACGCACTCACCCGCCCCCTCGCAGCCGGCCTTGCCACCACGACCTTCCCCGACGCGAGCCTGCCATCGGGTGCCATCCAGCTCGTCGCCACCTACACAGACACCTTCGGCAACACATCGAGCAGCACAGCGGTGGCAGTCACAGTGGCCGGCTACCCCGCAATCGTCATCAGCGCCCCAGCACAAGGCAGCTCCCTGAACAACACCCACTTCGCAGTCGAAGTCACCTACCTCGGCACTGACACCCCAGCCTCTTTCGCTTGCGACCTCTATGTCGACAACGCCGTCGACAACGGCACCCCATTCACGTGGACCACCCCCGCCTCCACCCCACTCACCGTCGACACCGCCGCCGCCCTCGGGGACGGCACCCACCTCATCCGCGTCGAGTGCGACACCACGGGCGTCACCCAAACCATCAGCGTCGACATCGACGAGACCCCACCCCCAGCGCCCACATTGGTGAACGAGCAGGCAGGCACCCCAGGCCGCCTCATCTTCGACTCCCCCCCCGCAACCACCGCCTACGTGAACGCCTCGGTCTCCGACGACGCGGCCCAGGCCGGCCTGCAACACGCCGTGAGAGTCTTGGTCTCCCCAGGCAGCGAAGACCCAGTGGGCTGGACCATCGCCCTCACAGTCACCGCCCCGAACTCCGCACCGGTCACCTACCGCCGCCTGGTCACCGCCCCCGACAACCCCATCCTCACCACCTTCACAGGCGTCGACTTCGGCCTCGACGAAGGCCAAATCACCTTCTCCGCCGTAGTCATCGACCGCGCCGGCAACCCCTCCACCCCACCAACCGAAGCCACCTTGACCATCGACCGCACGCCTCCAGTTCTCACGCAAACCAAACCCGCTGTGACGCAACTCACCATCACGGGTTCGGATGACGAGACCCCAGGCGACATCAACTATCTCGATATCAGTTTCACCTACACGGTGAGCGGTGCCGCCCCCGGCAGCAACGTCAGTTTGTGGATCGACCCGGCCCCCTTCAATATCGATCACGAACCGATGAGCGCCCTCGATTTTCCGCTCCTGGTGCCTGTGGCGACAAGCACCTTGGTGTTTCCGCGGGTCGCTTTTCGAGACGACGGTCGCTATACCGCAATCGCCTGGGTCAGCGACGAGGCAGGTAATGTTTCGGAGATCCAATACACCTTTGACGTCGTTGTTCGCGAAGTGCGCATCGAATGGGCAGGACCGAATTCCGGTGGCAATCTCAATTTGAGCAATGACACTCGTCCCGATCTCTCCGGATTCCAAGGCACCTTTGCCTACAATGTCTTTGGGTTTGCCTCGGGAACGACCGTACATCTTTGCTCGAGTGTCCAGGTAACCGGATTTGAACCCGCGTGCCGCTGGGGTTCAGACGGTACGCTGGGTGGGCCCAATACGGGCTATTTGATGGGGGCGGGGGTGACTAATGTCTCCAATCTTAGTGGGGTAGTTATGCAGTACGTTGGTATCGGAGATGGCGAAGTGGTGCTGCACGCAGAGGCCCAGGGGGCAGGCGGCACCCCGGACGTCTATTCCCCATTCTTCACATTCTTTGTCGACGCGACGCCGCCGGTGGTGGAGTCGATCGTGTTCGAACAGAACGATGTTGACAACGATCCCGACGACCGTCTCTTGTTGGGGGGCAGCGAAGGCACGGTGGGCGGAAGTCGTTTGACCACCGAGGTTACAGTCACTGTCAGCGGGTCGGCAGAAGGCCGACAAGTACGCCTGTTGAGCAATCGCCCTGTCGCCAACACCTTGGTCGGCACCGCCACTCTCGACGGCTCGGGCTCCGCCACTTTCAACGTGGCTCTCAACGAAGGGCTGCAGGCGGTGCGCGCGACTGTCACAGACGCCGCCAACAATCCCAACTCTCCGAGCACAGACACCGTGGCTTCGGTGACTGTTGCGGTGGACATCACCAAGGGGAGCGTGAGCATTGCTCCGCCACAGTTTGCGCCGCGGCCCTACACATCCGCCACCGGCACGGTCAATGGCGATTCGTTGGAGGTCGACGTTGTCGTCACTGTTAGCGACAACGAGATTCTCATCGGTGGCAAAGTGACTCTCGAGCAATTTGCCGTGGATGCGGGTGGCACTGCCAGAACAACAGTTGAGCAAACGTTGGCCACCGACGTGAGCCAGGTCACCTTTGGGGGATTCGCGCTTGGTCAGGGACTCAATTATCTCGAGGCCACATTCCTGGATGCGGCTGGTAACGTTGCAGCCACGACGACCCG
>MGST01000063.1:9021-16984 GCA_001798605.1 Deltaproteobacteria bacterium RIFOXYA12_FULL_58_15
CCTTACTTACATGCACGGAAGCCTCACCCTGTGCTGCTGACTATCTCGACCCCACGACCAACGGCTACAGGGCCGTGCTCGATGAGACCCGTCTGTTGTTCTCTCTTACAGGGTGCAACAACAGCGATGACTCGATCGAGTTGTGTGGAGCGGGCTCGACAATTTCCGTGCGCTTGGAATCTCGGATCACCGCAGCGGGCCCCGTGTTCTCATCGGTATTCGGTAGCACCTACGGCGAACAAGGCGATGTCGCGGCAGGTACGGACTTTGCCACCAAGGCTGCCGGATTTGCCTTCGACGCCGGGGCCATCCGTGAAGTACGTGTGGCCGCCATGGACCTCAACGGCAATGTCAGTTATTCCAACTCTGTCTTCATGCAATTCGACCTCGAGGGGCTGTCGGTCTCGATATCTCGACTCGATGCGGCCATGCAACCAGTTCAAGCTTTGGCCGATGATCTTTATTGGGGAGTGGCAGAGAACAGGACAACGGGGGCTGGTTTTGCGGCTGATCTCCGGGTTGTGGTGACGGCCCTGGGTGCGAGTCCACCCGTACCGACCCAGGTTTGCTTGTCCGTTGATGTGTCGAGTTACAATGTCACCCAGGGGATTGGAAGTCTCGACTTCATTGATGTTGGTTTCCAACACACCACCAATCCCGCCTCACCTATTTGGAACGAGGTGAGCGTGATTGTGGATTGTGGCGTTGGGGCATGTGGTGATTCGCCCTGCGGTGGCGTGAGTTACAAGCACATCGTTGCCGATATCGATCCGCCAACCTATGAGTTCAATCGCTGTGACCTATGCGCCCTTGGGGTGCCTCTGGTGGGTGCCGAACTGTGTGGTAGTTGCGGTTCTCTCGGCGGTAACGACCAGGCCAACATTGCCGACCTGCCGAGTGTGGCGTTGTGGAATGCGGCCAAGGACCAGGATGGCAACCCGGCCAATGGTTTCTCCATTCTAGGCAGTACTCAGCCCTTGACCGTGCAGATCACCGGCCTCGAGGATGGTGAGCTGGTGACTCTCGGGTCTGATTCGGGCAGCCTCACCGGTGCCACCGTTCTTTCCACAGGTTGCGAGCCTGCCACCAATTGCCGGGCGGTGTACGGCAATCTGCACCTGCCGTCACTTGCAGGGGAAGACGCCCATGCGTTGACGGTTTCTTTCACCGACCGTGCTGGCAATGCTGCTGTTCCGGTGGTCGGGCGCGGCTCCGAGACCATCCATGCCCGCACCGACGTGCTCGCCCCGGGGGGCGTGCAGGCCACTGTGTGCATCGGTGAGTCGACCACACCGTATGATGTGACATCACCGGAGAGCGATCCCAAGACCTATGAAGACCCGTCGTGCACGGCGATTTGCGCCGATAGCGGTGCCTGCGACCGTCGCGGTGGTTCAGTGACATTGTCTTGGCAGGCTCCCCGTGAGGATGGGCTTACTGGCGGCCAGGTAGCGAGCTACGACATCGTGGTTGCCGCCATCAATGTGAATTATCCCAATGGTGCTGGCACTCATTATCCATCATGCGCCGCCGTCAATGCTTCAGGTGATGTGGAGATCTTGGCCCAGCTCACCGCGACTGCCGCTCCAGATGGCAACGAAACGTATGTGGTCGAAGGGCTGTTCCCACATCGTTCCTACTGCTTCGGAGTCTTGGCTGTCGACGACATGGGTAATAGAATTACACTGGCCGATTCTGTAGTCGAGAGAACCCTGCCGCTTATCACCTATCCCAACATTGTCGAGTTCGATCCCATCAACCCGAATGATGGGCCACCAGAAGCGAGTTTGTTCACCGGCATAGCAGGCATCGGAAAGGATATGACCAACGTGGGAGACGTGGATGGTGATGGCCGTGACGATTTCGTGGTGTACAGCTCGCTCATGTCGTTGGTGCATGTTTTCATTAGCAGCAACAGCGTGACGGAGCCGTTTGTTACCATTGATGGCACAACCATGGAAGCAAGTTCGTTGGGACGTTCCGTGGCGGGTGGTGATTTTGACGCCGACGGTTACTCCGACATAGCCATCTGTGCACCTTCTGTAAACAGCAATGCGGGGGCGCTTTACCTGTATTACGGTATTCCTGGGGTGGGAATCCGCACGGACGCTAACGATCCTCTGGACTCTGACTTCCCCTCGATAGTTCCTGATGTGGCGGTGTTCGGTAGTGCTGCCGATGACCGCTTCTGCCGAGGTGTGGCCATGGGGGATGTGGATGGCCAAATCAGTTCTGGACGGTCGAGCGATGATCTCGTTGTTGCCGACACCAATTCGGGTAACTACAAGCGCGTGCACGGGTTTTTGGGTGGAAGCCGCAATCGCTTTCCATCGCAAAAGATCCACCTAGTTTTTGATGTCACCCCAGGCCCCGGGTTTTCAAACCGTCCGAATTTTTCGCTTCAAGGAAAGACCGTGGGCCGCTTCCCCTGGATACCGCCTGCGTTGGCAGATGTGAACGGTGATGGACGAAAGGACATCGTCGTTGCTGACAACGGTGCAAATCACGATAGTGTTGGCACCTGCAACGGTTGCGGTGAGGTCTATATCTGGGCTGGGCGCGATGGGATATCGGGATTGTTTGCGCGGCCTGATGATGTGTCACCATTGCACACACTCCGGTATGTGAGCCCCCTTACAAACTTTGGTCAAACCCTGCTGACCATAGAGCAACCTCGTTTGGCTGCGGGGGACAGCGCTGACTGGATTGCTGTTCAATCTGCGTCGGGCAGTGGACGAGTGGTGGTGTTCGAAGCAACAGCGCTTGGCTCAAACCCAGGCGTAGTGCCAGCAATCTTTCCAGCTGGCGGATTGGCACAGGAAGAATACAAAACCCTTGATTGGACAACTTGGCTCGGGGCATCGTTGCCAGCGGTTGGCTATGCCATGGCATTCTTGGGCGAGTTCGATCAACATGGCGGTGTGGATATCGCGATAGGACCAGGCCACTCGGTGAATCCTGGAGCCTATGGGGTAACCCTATTCTCCTTGGATCCAACCGTTGGCAAGTTCGTCAAACGGGCCATTTTTTATGGTGGGCCGAGCTTTGGAACAGCGTTGGTGGGATTGAACAATAGTCTGGAAACCCCCAATGCGGGTACGGTACAGTTAGGCATCTCCTCCCGAACCGCGGGCGAGGTATATCTGTTTCATTGATTGCGCATTGCGTGAAGAGGATTGAACCAATGATCAAGAAAAGACCGAAGCAAGCGACCTTCAAGCAAAGGAGGCCATATGAAGTGCCGCGAATCATTGAGGAGGAGGTGTTTGATCGGAAGCTACTGCTGACGTGCGGCAAGACGCTCGCCACTTGTGAAGAAGATCCCCCATTCCAAAGCTGATTCGATTACCACCGGACTGCTGCGGACCACACAGGTCTCGGTGTTGCCGTTGGGTGACGCCTTTGTTCGTTCTTCCGAAGCGTTCGGTTTGGCTACTACCAGGTTCCTGCAATTTTGAGAATGCTTCTTTTGGTTGAATCTCTGTCGATTCACCGTTTGATTACTTCAAGTTGATTCGGGCATGAGAAGTCATGCACACGGTTTCCGATGGGGTGTGGACATTCTTGGATTCGGCCAGATTCATTCCTGGACACGGGGTGCAGAGGCCGCGCAGGTGGCACGAGAAGCAAGTGCCGAGCGACCTATTTGTCAATGCACGGCATTCCTCAAACATCTCGCTCTCGCGGAAGATTTGTAGCAGTGAAGTTCCGAGGATGTTGCCAGCACTGTGTGGCCAGTTGACACAAGGGAAAACATCGCCAGCGGAGTTGATGAACGTTGCGTCGCCAACCAGACATGGCCGCGAACTCGGGTCGAGTTTGGTCGTCAGGGTTTTTGGGAATCTCTTCTGAATGGTTTGTGATGCAAAAACACTGGCAATTGCAGCGGGGGCAGCCATCGTGGCTTTCGGTGCATGATCGAGTTCGTCAGTGAGTGTGATCCGTGAATCGATAGCTACGATGACTCCGAGTTTGTCGGCAAACGCCACCACATCCGCGACCCCTTCAGCATTGTGTTGCAGGATTGTGCATGCCAACTCAACGTCGATGTGGTGTTTTCGCAGCCCATGCAAAGTGGCCATGGTTGCAGCATGGGATCCGGTGACGCCCGTTACTTGGTCGTGAACCGTCGCGTCGGTGGAATAAAGGCTCAGTCGTACTTTGTTGACGCCTACTCGTGCCAGCTGCGACCGCTCCAACTCCCCCCAGCAGCTACCGGAGCTGAGCAGGGTGACGAAGAAACGCCGTTTCCTCGCTTCATTGACAAGTTCGCACAAGTCGCTTCGCAACCCAACTTCGCCGCCAGTGAAGGTGAGGAATAGGCACCCCGCATCCTGCAATTCGTCAAATAGCTTCGTTAGGAGTGGCTTGGTCAACACGCTTTTACGAGAATGAGTGACGTAGCAATGGGCACAGTGGAGGTTGCATCGGGCCGTCAATTCAACGGTGACGCGGACGGGGATGAGCTTGTTTGCTGCCAATTCGGTGAGAGTGTGCATCACTTTCATGCTTCGGCCACCGTCTTGGCGACAAGCCGTCGTACGTCATGTTTATCGAGTGTCGCACTCAGTTGATGCCAACGGATTCGTTTTGCCAGCTCTGACGCCATCCCGAAGGCTTGGGCCTCGAGGTTGGGTGCGCCCCTTGGCAGGGGAACACATTGCATAATGGTGTGCAGTGCTGTACCCGCCGGCAAACGGCAGACTGCGGTGTGGTTGGCCTTGGCCAACAGAAAACCGTTACCGAGTTGCACCTTCCGTTGGCGACGCCAACCGTCGAGCGCGAGCGAAAAGGGGGTTGCATGTGCCCACGCGCCATCATTGGAGAGGGTCACACCGATGATTTCGTCACTCAGGATGTCGTCTAAGTCGAAAGCCGAGCAGGTGGTTGATTTGCCAGCACCGCTTCTGCCTATGAACAGGGCCGCCGATCCACCCGCGTTCACGGCTCCACCGTGGAGAAGCAGCCCCCCGCTCCTGCACACCTCAGTGGCGACGAAAGCCCTGAGTCCGGTCAACAGGCATGCGGGTGAATGCCGATCCGTCCAGTCTTGGGGGTGACTGGCAAACCGCAAGGTGCCGCATTGTCTCAACGTGTCCAACTCGACTGTGAAATTGCCCGGTGCATTGAGTCGACATTTTCCATTTGTTTCGATGACACTGGGTGGCATTGACATGCTTCTGAAAACGTCGCCCGAGGGATCGATCGTGAGGTGCCATTGAGGGTCGGAGCAGGTGAAGCCATTGAGGTTGGGCTGGAGCCATGGAACGATCGCCTCGGGCACGTCCAGGCCCACTCGCAAATCGGCGATCTCCATTGTTAGCAGCTTCCTCAAAGAATCCTCCAGTCATGGCGGTGCGGAGAAGATATAATCCAGCAACTGGCTCGTCGCCATAGTCTTGGGCCCAATTGGGCAATTTGTTCAATACAGTCTTCTGTTTGGACCTTGTCCTAGGTTGGTTTCAATCGAAAGTTGGCAGTCTTGCAATGATCGCAAGTCGCGATTAGGTGTTGTCCATGTGGAGCGGTGCCCATCGGTTAGTTCGCGCTGGAGTGCGGTTCTATTCACATGCTGATCGTGCGATGTCGAGAATCCAAAGTGCATCCCGATTCGTGCTTGCAGGCGTCCTAGATGAGGCCCTCACAACCGCAGAAAAGTCAGCTGTATCAATTGACTTCTATGACCTGGGGGCAGGGGGCTATCGCATACCTAGGGAGCAACCCTTTGAATGGGAAAGAAAATGGTATGACGCAGCACTCCCTCCAGCGCCGTGTCGAATTCTGGTGGGGGCTGCCGGCTCAGGACCCGAGGTGGCCTACCTTCGTGACCAGGGTTATCAAGTCGATGCGCTGGAGCCATCGCGAGACCTCGCCGAACGTTGCCGTCGGATGCTAGGGCCCAATGGCGAAGTTGTTGTGGCGAGTTACGAAGAGCTTAGTCGATCCGTGCTTGATGGCGAGGTCGTGAATCCTGCTGCCAGGATTGCGAACTCCACTTATGATGCGGTGCTGCTCGGTTTTGGGAGCCTGAGTCATGTTCTCGACTTGAATGAACGTGGTCGATTGTTGAGTAGCTGCGTGCGTCTCGCTCCTGCGGGGCCAATTCTTGCGAGCTTCTGGTTGGCTGCGAAATCAAGATCTCCAGGTCGTGCCGGTCGTGCCGAACATAGTGGGCGCTTTCTCGGTGGGTTGATTCGAAGGGTGCGGCGTCTTCCTGCCCACAATGCACGGCTGAGTTTTGGGTCATGGTATGGGTTTGCCCATTCATTTGCGCGGGATGAAATAGAAGATCTCGCCAAACTCATTGGACGGGGGCTTGTGTGGTGTGGCGACGCTGGCATCTATCCTCACGTCGTGTTCACACCTTGCACAGCCATAGGCTATTGTTGCGTTGCCACAGAAACAGAGGGCTCAATCCATAAATGAGCGGTGAAGGATGAACGAGGCAAGCCATCAATCTGGTCCTGATGTGTCCATTTCCGTCTGGTCGATGAACCATCGTTGGTAAGAGGTTGAGCATGGCTTTGCGTCGGATCAACACATCTGGTGACTCGATGTGCCCAACATTGCGTTCCGGCGATTTGGTGCTGTGCCACACCAATTTGAACGGTCTTCGCCCAGGAATGATAGTCGTGTCCTCCATTGTTGTTCACCGCCTCGTTTGGATCGATCCATTTGGTGGGTTTTGGGAGTGTGGTGACGCGCCAATGTGCCTTCCCGTGCGACGACGACTCTCTGAGATTGAGGGGAGAGTTGTGGCCGCAATTCGTGACGGTCAGTGGTTGGACATCTCTGAAAAGGTGCCATGGCGGTCGCGGCGCAAGGTGATGTGGACAATTGCACGCAAGGTGGTGGGGCGAGTGTGGAATCATCGAAGTCTGTGAAGCGTGCGAAGTCTGCGAAGAGTTCGACGCGCCTGATTCGTGTTGGTTGTGTTGGTTCTGATCTGAAAGGGTGGAAGGATTTACGCATGATCGCTACATGCATGGCGTTGATTTGCTGTGTCACGTTGGCAAATTCTCCCTATTCTCCTTCGTCCAGCGACCTTGTTGTCCTGAAGCGGTTGCCGATTGTCTCCGAAGGCACCGAAGGCACCGAAGACACGGTGCTGGAGGTCGTCGCTAACCCCTGTAAGAAAGAGGAGCGTCGAATCACAACGCGGCTCGTTAAGAAGGGCGAGGTTGTTGTGGATGCGGGGGAGGTTGTGAGCGAGTGGGTCCCGGGATGCGAGATTTCCCGCGCTGAGAAAGAGAAAGGCTCTGATGGCGTTGCTGGGGAACCGGTGCGGGAATGGGAGCGCGAGTTGGAGTGGGAATGGGAAATTGGAATTGAGAATTCACATTGCTCACTGATGGCCCAACCTGTTCGGTTGGCCAGCGATTTGATGGCGGTGCTTCTTTCGATGGAGTGTGGATTTGAGCATGTGCACCGCCTGCATGAGCTCATCGCGCCGGTGGACGGTAAGTTGGTTCGCGTTTGGGATGGGCGGGATGGCGCCGGTCCATCGTGGTCTAGCGTACGTGTCGTTCCCACGGTTCCTATGTCTGGCGGGATTCAACAGGTGCTTTTCACCCAAGGGTTTATGTGTGAGTGCGAGCAGTCGGCGGATTTGTTTGATGTGACACGGCTTCAATGGCATGGGGAGGAACGCAAGATCAAAGCGACGCCAGAGCCGCTGTTTATGGCCATCCATGGGACGGTGAGCGATGTTGCGAGCGGCCGCGCGCTCAAGTCCAAGATCTCAACCGATAGCAAGTGTCGTGAATTGGAAATTCTCGTGTTGAAGGCGTCTGATTTTCCGAAACTCAAACCCAAGGGTTTTGTTGTTGCCCAACTGGCAACAACGGAACGGGTGGCGAAGGGTCTCCTCGAGCAGGCCAAAGGCTGTCATGCACCGCCGGATTCGTATGTGAAGCGTGCACGGTAGCTCACCGCCCCGTCCGGGCGACTGCGTTCCTTGTTC